>NZ_JBHVTT010000001.1:603518-737926 GCF_042884555.1 Arthrobacter sp. NPDC058127
GAACAGCACCACCTACACCGCCACCATCAGCGGAGCCACCAACACCGCCGGCCAAACCATGACCGCCCCCTACAGCTGGACCTTCACCACCACCGCGGCACCGTCCTGCCCCTGCACCGTGTTCAGCGCCGCCTCCAACCCCGCCACCGTCAACGTCAACGACCCCAGCGCCGTCGAACTGGGCATGAAGTTCCGCTCCGACATCGCCGGCAACATCACCGGCATCCGCTTCTACAAAGGCAGCCAGAACACCGGAACCCACACCGGCTACCTCTGGTCCGGCACCGGATCCCTCCTGGCCTCCGTCACCTTCACCGGCGAAACCGCCACCGGCTGGCAACAAGCCACCTTCGCCAACCCCGTCGCCATCGCCGCCAACACCACCTACCTCGTCTCCTACTACGCCCCCAACGGCTTCTACTCCGCCAACAGCGGCTACTTCAGCAGCGCCGCCGACAACACACCCCTCCACGGCCTCGCCAGCGGAACCGACGGACCCAACGGCGTCTACAACTACGGCAACGCCGCCTTCCCCACCAACAGCTACAACAACACCAACTACTGGGTCGACGCCGTCTTCACAGCACCGTAGCCGGAACCCGTAAGCCGGTAAGAAGGGATAACTCCGCGTGAAAACAGCTCAAGGCCTCAAAATGATGGCCGCCAAGCTCTTGATTCCGCCAGCCACCGGAGCCCGGGCCGTGGCCGGCACCATGCCGGCGCTTCACGGCCTTACGGATCACGTTGTTGCTGAACCTCGTGTTTCCCGGACCCGCATTCGTGAACACACCGTTCCAGAACGCCACGCGGGCAACTCCGCAAACGCGCCATCGGGACGGGTACTCCTTGGCGGCGCCGTGGTCGACCTTCTGGGCTTCCCGGAGGCTATCGGCTTGATTTCCGCGCGGGCGACTTCGAGGGAGTTGCCGCCCCTGGCTATTGCCTCGGCCAACCTGGACCACATCAACCACTTCGGCGTCGGGAGCAGATGGGCTTCCGTTCTAGGAAACGGTCGCTCATGGGTGGACGGTTCCCCGGTTGTCGATTGGCTCACGCTGCTCGATGGCGCCCCCTTGGTGTCCGAAGCGCAGCGACTGACCGGGCGCAGTTGGCCGCGACTGGCCGGTAGCGACCTGATCGGGCCGCTCCTGGATGCTGCCACAGACCTTCAGCTCCGGGTCGGCTTCCTGGGCGGTGCGGAGTCCGCGCACGAATCACTCAAGTCGAGGTTCTCCCGCGAACGGCCGGGCCTTGTGGTGGCAGGCTTCTGGTCCCCGGGGCGCGACGAGCTCACAGATCCCGCGGCTTCAACCTGCCTGGCGGCAGCCATCGCCGCGGCCAAGGTGGACATCCTCGTCGTCGGACTCGGAAAACCAAGGCAAGAGCTGTGGATTGCCGAATACGGGGCGCTCACGGAAGCCCGGGTCCTGTTGGCCTTCGGCGCTGTGGTGGACTTCCTGGCCGGCCGCATCCAGCGGGCCCCCGAATGGGTGAGCTCCCACGGCCTCGAATGGGCCTGGCGGCTCGCGCTGGAACCACGGCGACTGGCCCGCCGCTACTTGCTCGACGGCCCCGCGGCCTACGCGTCGCTCCGGTCGAAAAGTTCCGGCCTGGAGGAAGTGCCCGGGGACGCATCGAGCGGCCCGGGCGATGGACCCGCGCCGGCCACTCCCGCCCCGCCCCCCGCAGGCAACCGGACCTTTGCGATCGCCGGGCAAGCCGCGGATGTCGCCGTCTTGGTAGTCACCTACAACAACGCCGACGACGTCGGACCCCTGATCGAAAGCCTGCGATCCGAGGCGGCCGAGCAGTGGCTCCGGGTGATCGTCGCGGACAACGGCTCCTCGGACGGTACGCTGGACGCGCTCTCCAGGTACGACGACGTCATATCGTTCGCCACCGGCGGCAACCTGGGCTACTCCGGCGGCATCAACGCCGCGCAACAGTTCTGCGGCGACGTCCAGTACTTGCTGGTGGCCAATCCGGATCTGGTCATCGAACGCGGCTCCGTCGCCGCGATGATCCGGCGGCAACGCCTCTCCGGGGCCGGGATCGTGGTTCCCGCTCTTCTGGACGAAGACGGCTCAACATATCCGTCCCTGCGCAGGGAACCAACCCTTCCGCGCGCCTGGGCGGACGCCGCGCTGGGCTGTCGGCTACCAGGCCGGCCTGCCTGGCTCTCGGAAATCGACTATGACCAAGTCAGCTACGAGCATGCGCACCCAGTGGAATGGGCCACGGGCGCGGCGTTGCTGATCGACGCAGGCCTCGCGACCGAACTCGGGCCCTGGGATGAGCGGTTCTTCCTCTACCTCGAAGAGACCGACTTCTTCCGGCGGGCCCGGGAGGCAGGGACGGACGCATGGTTTGAACCCGCCGCTAAAATGCGGCATCGCAGGGGCGGCTCCGGCAGTTCGGCGGCGCTCACCGCCTTGATGGCGGTGAACCGGACCCGCTACGCGGAAAAACACCACCCGCCTGCAACCGCTGCCGCATTTCGCGGTGCGGCGGTGCTCTCCGAGGCACTACGGGCATACCAGCGCGACCACCGGCCGGCGCTTCGAGCCCTCCTGAACAAACGCAGCTGGGAGCAACTGCCCCATGCCGTGCCCGCTCCACAAGCAAACCACGACGACGGCGGTCGCCTCAGGGACTTCCCCGCCGGCTCGATCATCATCCCGGCGCATAACGAAGCGGCGGTCATTGCCCGCACGCTCACCAGCCTGAAGCCGCTCGCGGCGACTGGCGCCGTGGAGATCTTCGTGGTGTGCAACGGCTGCACTGACAACACCGCCGAAATAGCCGGCCGGTTCAGCGGTGTCCAGGTAGTTGAGGTCGACGAACCATCGAAAACCATCGCCATGGACACCGGCGATGCGTTGGCCACGGCCTGGCCACGGCTCTATCTCGACGCGGACGTGGAGATCAACCCCGTGGCCATCGAGCAGCTTTTCAGGCGCCTTGGGCAAGGCGACCTCCTGGCGGCACGACCGGCGTCGCAATACGACACCGGCGGTGCCACCGGCCTCGTTCAGGCCTTCTATCGTGCACGGGGCCGTATGGCGTCAACCAGGAGCGGCCTATGGGGCGCGGGGGCCTTTGCCCTGACCCGCGAGGCCCGCGCCCGGTTTGGCAAGTTTCCGCCGGTGCAGGCCGATGATGTGTTCGTTGACCGGCACTTTGGCGCCAACGAAAAGGAAGTTATCACCTGCCGTCCCATCAAGGTCCACACCCCTAAGGACGCCCGCGCCCTCGTCACGGTCCTGCGACGGAACTACCGGAGCAACGTGCATCTGCTCAATTTCCAGCCGGCCGAGGGCGGTGGCGGCACGAGCCAAAGCCTCCGGGAACTCCTGGGTTCGGTTCGCGGTCCCCTCACGGCCTTCGACGCCGCCGTCTACGCGGGCTTTGCCGTCGCCGCCCGGCTTCGGAAGGGGCCCGCAACCGCGACTACATGGGAACGGGACGAGAGCAGCCGGCGCTAAGCCAGTTGGGCCAACACAGCACCGCGTGCCTTTCGCACCGCTAGTCGGCGCCCGCTATTACGCCGCCAGTCGGCGCCGGCTATTTGCCGGAGACCCCGCATGCGTTGCCGCCTTCCACCCGGTAAATATGTACCGCGTTACCGTCGGCAAAAGTGTCGGTGAAAGAGCCGTTAGCCATGGCCAGGGAGCGGTTTTCGCCGAGTACCGTTACGCTGGTTCCGCCGCCGCATTTGAGGTTCAAGGCGACAGATTGCGCTCCTGTCTGGGTGGACCCGGCAATGATGTAGAAACTGCCGTTGTAGGCCTTTACTGCGGTATCGATGTTGCCCCCCGCGGTTGCCACGCCATCCACGAACGGCGAATTAAGCACCGGGGCCAACTCTGCGATCTGCTGGTTGACGGCTGTCACCGTCGCCCGGATCGCGGCGCCGCATGCATCCCGCAAGACGTGTTGAGAGATACAACTCCCACCAAAACTGTGGTTGAAATACGTGATCCCGCGTGCACCATGGATGATGCTGCTCCACACTGCGGCCCTGATTTCCGGTGCCGTGATGGTTGGAGCACTGGCTTCCGTGAAGGGGTGTCCCAACTCAACGAAGGCCCAGACAGGTACGTTTCCCTTTGGGCTGACGAAGGCACGGGTGCGTTCCACGGTCCAGCCGTAATTTGAGGCTTTGCGGCACTCGGAGTCGGTCAAAGCACGGGGTGTCGCCAGCATCACCCCGCCTTCAGTCGGAGCACAGATGTTGGGATCGGTGAACCAGTAATTGTCGGCAGAAACCACCTGCTGGTAGGTATTGACGAATTGCCCGGCTTCAGTGGCCGACTCCCAGAACGTCACGCCTTTGCCATAATTCGCGTAGATCATGGTGTTGGCCGGGGCTTTGTTGAGCAGGGTTCCCTGCACCGTGAATCCGCATTTGCTTTCGGCGGGAGCGCAAACCGTCCCGGCACCGGGGTAATTTCCGGTCCAGCTGGCAGAGCCGGGCCCGGCCCACATATCCGACTCGTCCGAGAGCAAGAACCCGGAGGCAAGCGGCGATGTCCAGGACGGGATCGCATAGGACCCGGCGTCCCTGATGTACTGAACATTCGAGTCGGCGGTCAACTCGACGTACAAATTAATGCCCGCTGCCCTGTCCAAGGGAACATCGGTAGGATCGAGGACGCTTTCGAACCAAATGCCCACGGGAAAGTAGTTTGGCGTGGCCGGCAGGGCGTTGGGAAACTTTCCGTAGTACTGCGGGCCCCCGTCAACCGCGCGGACGGTCACTCCGGCCGGCAGCGGCACAACGGTCGGCACAGTGGAGCTCGCCACCGAGGCTGAGAGGGCCAGGAAAGCAGCCAACAGGACACTCGTTCGGGCGGAAATGTTGGGCTTCGTCATCGCCATCGGCTCCCGTTAATACATCGGAAATTTCACAGGCCACTCTTGCAAGGAGCCCGAAACGGAGACCATCAGCTACGGAGTTCGTCCCAAAAGATACCACCGATCAAGGTGCTGAAGACACCCTTTCTTGCCGATGGAAGTGACATCGGGCCGAAGTCGAGTGCTGATCGAACCGAGCACGAGCTTCCGGGTGTGGGGTGAGTAGCGGGCCGTCGCGAATGCGGGTACCAGCCACTCGTGCCTGGCCTTCTAGCCCGCAAATAGGCTGAGACGAGCATTCATGTAAAGGTTCGATCCCGGTTCTCAGGATGAAGGGAAGCAATCACCATGACAAGCAGGAAGCTGCGAGTTGCGCTGATCGGGGCAGGCTACTGGGGGCCGAATTTGGCCCGTAATTTCAAAATCAGCGCGGACTGGGATCTTGCGGCCATCTGCGATCTCGATGCCGGCCGGGCCATGGACGTCGCCGAGCAAGTGGGCAACGTGCCCGTGGTGACGGATCTGGATGAGCTGCTGGCCTGGCCCGATCTTGAAGCCGTCGCCATTGCGACACCCGCACGAACCCACCACCGGATTGCCTTGGCGGCAATGCTGGCCGGGAAGCATGTGCTGGTCGAGAAGCCGCTTGCGGATAGTCGTGAAAAAGGTGAGGAGATGGTGGAACTCGCCCGGCAAAAGGGGTTGGTGCTGATGGCAGACCACACGTACTGCTACACGCCGGCTGTTCTGAAGATCCGGGAACTCATCGCTGACGGGGCGTTGGGCGACATTCTCTTCATCGATTCCGTCCGTATCAACCTTGGCCTGGTCCAGCCTGATGTCGACGTCTTCTGGGATCTCGCTCCGCACGACCTCTCGATCCTGGACTTCATCCTTCCGGGAGGACTGCAGCCCGCCCATGTGTCGGCACACGGCGCAGACCCGCTCGGTGCCGGCCGGGCTTGTGTAGGTCATTTGAGCTTCCCGCTGGCAGCCGGAGGCTTGGCGCACGTCCACGTCAACTGGCTCAGCCCAACCAAGATCCGCCAGATGGTGATTGGCGGATCGAAGCGGACCCTGGTCTGGGACGACTTGAACCCACAGCAGCGGCTGAGCCTCTACGACCGGGGCGTCAATCTCCAGCATCAACCCTCCGACGGCGCCAACCGGACGGCCGCGACGATCTCGTACCGGCTCGGAGACACCTGGTCCCCTGCTTTGCCGGAACATGAACCGCTCGGCCAAATGGTCAGCGAGTACGCGGCCAGCATCCGTGAAGGAAGGCTCTCGCGCACCGACGGATCGGCGGGCTTGCGCGTCTTGTCGGTCCTTGAGGCCGCTTCGCGAAGCCTGGCCGAGGATGGTCGCACCGCCCTGGTTGACGGTGCCGAACTGCAGCTTGAGGAGACGGCGTGAGCAATTTGGCCGGAGCACAGATTCTCGTCACGGGCGGTGCCGGGACCATCGGCTCCACCATTGTGGACCAACTCCTCGACGCCGGCGCGGCCCGCATCGACGTACTGGACAATCTGGTGCGCGGGCGCCGGGACAACCTGAGCGATGCGCTGCTCAGCGGCCGCGTCACTTTGGTCGAAGGCGATTTGCGTGACCGGGACCTCGTCCACGATTTGACCAGGGGCAAGGACATCGTCTTCCACCAGGCCGCCATCAGGATCACCCAGTGCGCGGAAGAGCCCCGGCTGGCCCTGGATGTCCTGGTCAACGGGACGTTCAACGTTTTGGAAGCCGCCGTTGCGCAAAAGGTCGACAAGGTGATTGCCGCCTCCAGCGCCTCTGTCTACGGCTTGGCGGAAACCTTCCCCACCAATGAGCGGCATCACCACCACAACAACGACACCTTCTACGGGGCCGCCAAATCCTTCAACGAGGGCATGTTGCGCAGCTTCCGCGCCATGGACGGACTGGACTACGTGATACTGCGCTACTTCAACGTCTACGGTCCGCGAATGGATGTCCACGGGCTCTACACCGAAGTCCTGGTGCGATGGATGGAGCGAATTGCTGACGGCCGACCACCGCTGATTTTCGGGGACGGCCGACAGACGATGGACTTTGTCTTTACCGGCGACATCGCGCGGGCCAATCTGCTCGCGGCCGCCAGCGAACTGAGGGAAGGGGTCTACAACGTCGCCAGCGGAACGGAGACAAGCCTTTTGCAACTCGCACAGTCCCTGTTGCGCGCCATGGACTCCGAGCTTGCCGTGGAACATGGACCGGAACGGGCGGTCAACGGTGTAAGCCGCAGGCTGGCTGATATTTCCGCGGCCCACTCGGACTTGGGCTTTGCGGCCGAAGTCTCCCTCGACGATGGGCTTCGGCAGTTGGTGCACTGGTGGCAACCCCTTCGAGCGGAAATCGCCGCCACGCGAACCGCCGGGGTATCCTCATGACCCGCATCAATGTCATGCAGCCGTGGTTCGGGGCAGAGGAAGTGGCCGCCGTCAGCGCAACGATCGAGTCCGGCTGGGTCGCGCAAGGTCCTCGGGTCGCCGAATTCGAATCGGCCTTCGCCCGCAGCCAACATGCTCCTTTCGCGGTCGCCACCTCGAATTGCACGACGGCGTTGCATCTGGCCTTGGTAGTTGCCTCCATCGGCCCGGGCGACGACGTCGTCGTTCCGTCGTTCTCCTTCATCGCCACAGCGAATGCGGCCACCTATGTAGGCGCGCGGCCGGTCTTTGCCGACGTGGACCTGGCCACCGGAAACCTCACAGCCGAAACGGTGCGCGCCGCGTTGACGGACCGTACCAGGGCTGTCATTGCCGTGGACCAGGGCGGAGTCCCGGTTGATCTGGATTCCATCCGTCGGCTGTGCGACCCGCTCGGGATTGTCGTCATCGAGGATGCTGCTTGCGGCGCAGGATCGAGCTATCGGGGCCGGCCGGTGGGAGCGGGCGCTGACGTGACCGCGTGGTCCTTCCACCCCCGGAAAATCCTCACAACCGGCGAGGGGGGCATGTTGACCACGCCGCACCAGGACTGGGCCGATCGTGCCCGCCGGCTGCGCGAGCACTCTATGAGCGTCTCCGCGAGCGCCCGGCACGCCTCCGTGCTGGCACCCGCCGAGGAGTATGGGGAGCCCGGTTTCAACTACCGCATGACTGACCTGCAGGCCGCCGTCGGCTTGGTTCAGCTGGACAAGTTGCCGCAGATAGTCCGCAGACGCCGGGATATTGCCTCCGAGTACAGCAAGCAATTTGCGGATGTCGAGGGAATGCGCGTGGTACGGGACCCGGCCTGGGGTACCAGCAATTTCCAGTCCTTCTGGTTGGAGGTCCTCCCCGGATCCGCCACCGACCGTGAAGGCGTGCTCGAACATCTGGCCCGGGATGAAATATCGGCCCGTCGGGGAATCATGGCGGCCCATCGCCAGCCCGCGTATCGCGGACGGGACACAGGAGAGGCTCTGCTACCGGTGACCGAACGCCTCACGGACAATACGCTCATCCTTCCGGTTTTCCATCAGATGACCGAGTCTGAACAGGCAAGGGTCATACACTCCGTGCGCGCCGCGGTGACCGGGGGACGGTGAACCGTGCAGGAGCTGATGCTGATCGCTGCCAGTGGATTGGCCCGGGAAGTGCTGGCCGTCATCCGGGGCTCGGATCAGTACCGCGTGGTCGGCTTCCTCGATGACTCCTCCACCATCCAAGGCAGGCTCGTTGGCGGCGTAACCGTCCTGGGCACCATCGCGGATGCCGCCCTGTACAACTACACCCAGTTCCTGGTCTGTGCCGGCTCTGGAACCGCGCGGCAGCAGATAGTGCAGCGCCTGGCATATCAGGGCATCACGGGCGAGCGCTTCGCGACGGTCCTGGACCCGGGAGTGCGGGTGCCACCCGGCTGCACGGTCGGACGCGGAAGTATCCTGCTGAGCAATGTCGTGCTGACCGCCGATGTCACCGTGGGGAGGCATGTGGTCGCCATGCCGCAGGTAACGCTGACCCACGACGACGTAGTGGAGGACTTCGCCACCCTTGCCGCAGGCGTGACCCTGGGCGGCGGTGTACATATTGGACGTGCCGCCTACCTGGGCATGAACTCCAGCGTCCGCCAAGGAGTGCGCGTGGGCGAAGAAGCAACCCTGGGAATGGGGGCCGTACTGCTGCAGGACCTCCCTCCCGGTGAGACCTGGGTAGGCGTACCCGCTGCCCCGATTCGCCTGCCCGTCAATGACAGCCAACAAGAACAACCCGCATAGACCTCTGACGGAAGGTACAGCTGATGGACCCATCCTTGGCGACGAACATACCCCTGGTTGACCTCGCGGCACAGCACGCCGAAGTCGAGAGCGAGGTCCTCAGCGGCTTGGAGGACGTGTTCGCGACCACGGCGTTCATAGGCGGGGCCGCCGTCGGGCAGTTTGAAGAAGCCTACGCCGCGTGGCTAGGCGTGAAGCACTGCATAGGTGTTGCCAATGGCACCGACGCCCTGGAACTGGCCCTGCGGGCAACAGGAGTTGGCCCCGGCTGCGAAGTGGTCCTGCCGGTCAATACCTTCATTGCCACAGCGGAAGCCGTGGTCCGGATCGGAGCCGTTCCCGTGTTCGTCGATGTGGATCCGGTCCACCTGCTCATCGATCCCGCGCTGGTGGCGGAGGCGGTCGGGGACCGCACGCGGGCCATCGTTCCGGTCCACCTATTCGGCCAGACGGCGCCCGTCGAGCAGCTGCGCGCCGTGGCGGAGTCCTGTGGAGCAGTGATCATCGAGGACGCAGCACAAGCCCAGGGTGCAACCCGGCACGGGAGTTCGGCGGGCTCCCTGGGGGCGGCCGCCGGGACGAGCTTCTACCCCGGTAAGAATCTTGGCGCCGCAGGCGATGCCGGCGCGGTGACGACCAACGACCCTGAAATAGCCCGCGGCGTCCGGATGCTTGCCTCGCACGGCAGCGCGACGAAATACGTCCACGACGTGGTTGGCTTCAATTCACGACTGGACACGATCCAGGCAGTGATCCTCAATGCCAAGCTTCGGCGCCTGTCTGCGTGGAATGATTCCCGCCGGGAGGCCGCAGCGCGATATAGCGAAATGCTCGACGATGTTCCGGGAGCCGCCGCGCCTATCAGTGCTGAAGGCAATGACGATGTATGGCATCTGTACGTCATCCGGGTGGCAGACCGGGATCGCATCCTTGCCAGCCTGAACGGCACGGGAATCGGAGCGGGAATCCACTACCCAACGCCCCTGCATCTGAGCGGGGCCTTCGCCCACCTGGGTCTCGGGCCGGGAACCTTTCCGGTGGCGGAGCGCGCGGCAGGCGAAATCCTGTCCTTGCCTTTGCACCCGCACATAACCATCGCGCAGCAGAAGTTCGTAGTCGAAACTCTTCGGGCCGCCCTGTAGCGTCCCCGCCGAGCCTTGAAATCCGCCGAGCCCTAATATCCGGGGCCGAGGGTAGCCGCCGGAGTACGGCCATCCCCGCGGTTCGCAGGATCCGTCATCGGGACGGTTCGCCCACGGACTCAGCCTCAAGAACTTCCTGGGTCTCCCGACTGTGGGTCCCTGAATCCCGACGGCGGCCGCGGCCTGTGGGGAAGACGGCGAGTTCGGGGCTCAGCCACTCATCCGCCGTGGATCCTGCGTCCAATGACAATGAATCGCGCTCCGGCCTGCCTCCTGCGCCCGACGCCGCAGCGGCACGCAAGGCGGCCTTCCGCTGGCGTGCGATTCCGCGACCCCGGGCCACGGAGACGGCTCCGAACATCAGGACTGCACCGCCCACGAGGACGGCGATCAGCGAGCGCAGCCGGCTTGAAAACTGCTCAGTCGCTTTGTCCGGGGATGCGACCACCAGCGAAGAGAAGAGATAGGTGTCGTCAGCGCCGTCGATTTTCTGAATAGTGCGAAGGTTCTGCGTCAGCAGTTCCCCCAGGCGCCGCGTCGTAGCCAGCGAGCGGTCCGGCGTCGAGCTGACCCCTGTGATGTCAACAAGGAATGAGTTCTGTCCGCCAACCGCATCCCGGGTGACATCATAATCTTTGCTTAGCCCCTCGGCGGTGAGTCCGTCAGCTGTGGAACTGTCCTTGAGGCGCGTGATCAGGACCTGCACAACCAGGGTGGGATCCGATGAACGCAAATACGGATTGCTTGAATTGAGGTCTTTGAGCGCCGGATTCTTTATTTTGTCGGCTTCGGTCGGGATATTGGGGTTGATCAGGGCATACGTCATCGTGGATTCGTAGGTGCGGGGCGCGAACTGGAAAACGTAGATTGACGCAATGAGCGTAATGAAAAGGACAGGCAAAGCAACAGACTTGTAGTGCCAGAGTGTCTTGAGTACTCCTAGGGGATCCATCGTCTTCCTTTCGGGGTGGAATGTACCGAAACTGGTGTCTTCCGAAACGGTGGGTCATTCCCATCGTGAGGTCCGGGCAATTCGATCTCGCGTTTGACCATTATCCAGACGGCGCCGGCCAGACCGATGAACAGCGGGTAAGTCAGCGCGAAGACCGGGAATGACAAAGAATCGAACGTCAGCGAGCACACGGCTGCCACCAGGCCGCCGGCTGCCACTGCACCGGCAAGGCATTTCAGTGCCTGGGAGCGTGCTCGGCGGGCGACGCTCACCGTAATGGCTCCCGGCAAAACCAAGTAGGCGATAATGGCGACCAGGCCCACCAGGCCCAGGGTGACCGCGGAATTCAGGTATTGATTATCCAGAATGTGCAAGGCGTTATCCGGTATGTAGTTGCCGGGGCCCAGGCCGAGTATCGGGTTCTGGCCAACCATTTCGATAACGCGCGGATAGTTGTTGGTGCGCGTGGAAATTGACGGGTCGTTTTCAGCGGTGGTGAAAGAACCTGCGATCGTTGCGATAAGGCCCGGCACCGCGAGGAAGAGACCCGCTGCGGCAACGGGGACTAGGACGAATGCCCAGCGTCGGGCCAGCGCTGGGAGGAACGGAATGAACGCAATCATCCCGACCAGCAGTGCAATAACGCCTGCCCTTGAGATCGTTGCGGCGATCGCAAACACCAGGAGGCCGGTTCCGGTCCAATGCAGCCATTTTCGGCCCACCGGATCAAATAGGCCCCGCCAGATTGAGAGCGGAAGCAGCATTCCGGACACGACGGCCAGTTCGATGGAGTGAAAGGTGCTACCCGAAACGCGGACCAGCGTGCCGCGGACTTGAAATGTCGTGCCTGCTCCGTTGTCGGTAAACCCAGGCATCGCCAGTTGGAACCAATCCATCGGATTGATGTGGAAAATGAACTGGACCGCAGCCACTATGCAGCAAAAGAGGGCCCCCGCCAGTATCGCCCGGACGAGCAACAGGACGTCGCCCATGGTCCGGACAACCTCCGCCGTGACAAGGACGATTCCGGCGCTTGCAACAAGCAAAATCACCCATCGATCCGAAGCCGCCCGCGACGCTATTGAGCTGCCGCCGGTCAAGCCCAGGTAGAGCGCAACGTAGGAAGCGCAAGTCCCCAATAGCAGGAGGGCGAGCCCGATCCTGCCTGGATGCCGGAATGTGAAAGGGTCGTGCAAGCCAAAGAGAACAGAGCAAAACCACAGCGCAAAAAGAAACAGAGCGAGTATCAGGGGCATTGTCCCTGCTGCGCCTACCGGCGCCAGGACCATGCTCGAGGGAAAGAAAAAGATGCTGAACGCGACAATCCTTAGGAAGAGGGGCGTGCGGCCAGCCTTGGACGTCTGAGGGTCGAAATCGAGCATGGTGACAGCAGGAGGCTTCGGGAACACCAAAGGGCTCCGGGATGACCGCTTGGCCCTCCTTTGGCTCTTTGTCCCGGACATTTCCTGGCTTGCGGTCACGAGGCACGATCCCCGGTGAGAACCTCGGCACATGCTGTCTCGATAATGGAAGCCACCTGCTTCTTGGTTTCTTCCCAGTCCTGGCGCTCCCTTGTGGCCACCCGCGCAGCCCTGCCCTCGACGTCGGCGGCCTCCACCGCCGTCGAGAGCGCGTCCGCCATCCCCCACGGGGTGGGACGCCCCCAAACGGCATCATCCGTGGACAAGACGGCACGGGAATACGCAGATTCGTTGAGCACCGGGATATTGCCTGCAGACATCAATTCTTCCGGAACCAACGAAATGTTCGTAAAGGATATGGCCAGGCCAGCGATAGTCCGGTTGTAGAGCTCGTTCAGCTGTGTTGGCGTCAAGTTTCCGTGGTTCATGACAGGGATGGACCAACCCGATACGTTGTCACCGTAAACGTGGATCTCTTGTTCCGGGTGTGTCTGGTGGAAGCGCTCAAGCGCCAGCTTCGCGAGCAAATAGCCTCTGCGGTCCACGCTCTTCTTGGCGTAGAAGACCACCCCACGGCGCGATACGGGACGTTCGGGAAGAACCCGATAGATATCGTTGTCGCAGCCGAACGGAACAATCGCGTCCGGGGGCGTCCCGACCTCGTTTTCCATCACCCCGGCGATCATGTTCCCCAGCGCGATGTTCTTAAAACCGAATCGGTAGGTGTCCTCGGCCAACGCATAGAAGGTGCCACGCGGGTAGAAAAAGGGCTCGTAGTCCTGAATGAAGTAAAAGCGATGGGCCGGGCTGGTCACGCGGGACGCCACGACGTGCGCGGTTGCCCATGAGCTAGCAACTACCGCGTCCACGTCCGCCATGCCCTGCGTGGCGCTTCGAACCTCTGCCCGCATCCCGGGCCAGTTGCGGCGCACGACTTCCTCATGTCGCGCCACATCGTCCGCGTACCGGTCGTAGAGGAACAAGGTGCAGCGATGGCCACGCTCTTCCAGGCCCTGGACCATCCGGAACAGCGTCGTGTGCCCGCCGGATCCGGCAGCGGGTGGCGTGCATACCCAGCCGATGTGCAGTTGCTCCTTCAGGATCTGCCGCGGCGCCGGCAAACCCAGATTGCCCGAGTCCGCAATGTCCTCTTGACGCAAGGGAAAATCGAACTCTGCCCAGGAGAGCCGTTCACCCAAAGCTTGAAAGAGCCGGCGGCTTCCACGCCGGGCGAAACCAGACCACCCCTCATTCCTGAGGTGCGAGATCAACTGGGTGGCGTCTATGCGGGAGGGCACGGTCAACTCCTGTTCCCTGTGCGGTCAGTGCCGGCCAATACGGGATTCCTGAGGGTGGCCTCGCCTGCGGCTGCTTGTTTGATGTCACTGAGCAACGCCCGCGCCCGACGAAAGGTGAAAAGGGCATAGACGACGAGGCCAGCGAACGCTCCGGCCAGAACCGCGAGAAGGGCAACCGGGATCTGGGCGGCTACCAGCCAGGCCAGGACGCCGCAAACAACCGCCGCAGCCGCAGCGGGGAAACAAATACGCAAGAGGGACAGGATCCTTGCACCGGTGGATTTCGCCACCAGCACGAGATAAACGGGAATGACGACGAACCAGGTCACGACGACGTGGGCGAACCCGGCACCCGCAATTCCCCCCAGACGCACGCCGATGAGCATCGCCGGAACAAGGGCAACGAGCCAAATGACCTGGACCCAGAACAGGCCAACGGTCTTGCCCGCGCCCACACACAGATCAGCGAACATCTCCGAGAGGATCCTCGCGGCACCGAAGATTCCCAAACTGACCATCGCGGCGGCTGCTGCACTCCATTTGTCGCCGTAGAAGGTGACAATGAGGGGTGCGCCGAGCCCCGCCAGGAGGGCCGAGACCGGGAAGCCGATGTACGCAATTCCGGCCGTGACCTTCAACGCCGCGGCGCCGAGAGTTCCATTTGCATTCAGCCTGCCGAAAGTCGGCACGGCAACCGTCCGGATCACGGCGGTAATCACGCTGCTGGGCATACTCGCCAAGTTGAAGGCCAGTAAATACAACCCTAGCTGCACGGGTCCCAACTCCGGGCCGATGATCATGTAGTCGAGGTTCAGGGTGACAAAAACGACCAGATTGGCCATGGCCAGTGGAAGCCCGAGCCGAAGAATCCCCTTGGCTTCCACGATATTGAAACCGGGGAAGTAGCGCTTTGGGCTGATGATCCAGTAACCGATGGTTGCTGTCAGTTGCCCTCCCACCCGTGAAAGTGCCAAAGCCATCGCACCCCAGCCCCACAGCGCCATCGGAATGACCAGAACCAGGGCAACGACGGTGTTCAGTACGTCAACCAGGATCCTGCGCTTTTGCAGGAAGTCGCGCCATATCAGTGCAGTAGGAACGGACGCCATTCCAGAGAGCAATACCGTCAGCCCCATTACCTGGACGACCGGGGCTGCACCGGGATCCCCCAGTGCGGCAGCAAGCAAGGGTGCAAGCAGGATCACGAGCGCAGTCAGCAGGACGCTCGTGACCAGCGAAATGGTAAAAACAGTCGGAGCGATCTCGTCCGGATCGCGATCACCGCGGCCGAGGGCAGCCGTGGCTCCAAGCTCTGCGATATTCACGGCAATTACCTGCACGACGAGTGCCACCGCCAAGGCGCCGAAATGTTCCGGCGCAATAAGACGGGCGACCACGAGCGTGGTGATGAATTGAAGGACGCGGGAAAGACCAACATTGAGTGCACCCCAGAGAGTGCCCCTGCGCAGCCTGCTGGCCAGCGATCCGGTCCCTTCGCCGAGTGCGCTCATGAAATCCCCACCATTCGCCAAGCACGCCAACGCAAGCGGTCCGCCTGGGTGCGGAAAATTTCGACAGTCCGCTGCCAGGGCAGCGGCGGTTTGCCCTCATCGGCTCGCACCAAACGCCAGCGCACCCCACGGATCCGGAACGACGCCGGTTGTCCCGGCCAGACTCGCAACGCGAAATCCTGCAGGGCCGAGGCGTCCGAGGTGGAACCACCTGAGTCGAGCGTGCGAGCCGCGAGGATAAGCGCTTCACGGCGCAGTGCGCGCCGGGCTCGGTCCAGGAGCCTGTCCGCTTGGGGTAACCCGCGCAAGACCTCCGACGTCAGCAGAACCCGGAACGCCTCAAGCCGATGCCGTAGATCAACCACCATGGTGGCAAACGAGGTCAAATGCATATTGGCGCCATGGACCCGGTAGAACGCCTGGATCGGCCCGTTGATCCTGCCTACATCCCAATGGGCCGCGGTACGGAGCCAGTATTCCAAATCTCCGGAATGGGGCAGCAATCGATTGTAAAAGCCCACTTGTTGCAGGACCTCGGTGCGCATGACCACCTCAGGGGACAAGATGAAGCACCTCCCCCGCCGACAAGCCCAATTGATCCATTCGTGACCCGCCCAAACGGTCCACGACTGCCACCTCGAGCTGGCGGCCCGGGGCAGTTGACGCTCATTGGAGAATTCCAGCGGCCTCCCGTAAACCATTCCCACCCGCGGGTTGGAATGCATCAAGTCAGTGGCACGGGACAGGGCCCCGGGGGCCAGCAAATCGTCTGCCGAAAGAAGTGCGACATACTCGGTGACCACGCGCGACAAACCGTCGTTATACGTGGCTATATGACCCATGTTCCGTTCGTGGACCACCACAGTTATCCGGGGATCGCGTAGCGCCAAATCGCGGGCCACTTGGGCCGAATTATCGGTGGACGCGTCGTCAACAACTATTACTTGTGCATCGACGCCGGCCTGGGACAATACTGAAGCGGTGACGGCGGGCAAGTATTGTGCGTAGTTATAGCAAGGTACGACGACGGTCACTTGGGCTGTGTTCCGGGCGCTACGCGGTCGCATGATTCTCATGGTTCCCCGCATCCACGTATTTCATGGTTAGAGCGTCCCCTCCAGTTGAGACCGAGACCAAAAGCCAGATCGAACATTGGATTCAGCCTATGGACGTCCGCCCCGCGGAGCGCGAGTACTTGTCACTTGAATTGACCTCATCCGCCACTCGTCCGGGCCCGAATGACCACTCAGCAGGAACTCGGCCCTGCCCTGATCCTCAAGCGTTCAAAGGTCCCGCCGTCTTTGGTGTGGCCTAATATGCGCCCACGGGCCGGATCATCGCCCGCGCCGTCCGCCAAAGAATGATGATGTCTCCGACGATCGACCAGTTCTCGACGTAATACAGGTCCAGCCGGACGCTGTCCTGCCAGTTAAGCTCCGAGCGGCCATTGATTTGCCACATTCCGGTCAGCCCGGGCTTGATGTAAAGCCGGCGGTGGACGTGTCTCTCGTAGCCATCGACTTCCCGTTGGAGGGGTGGCCTGGGACCAACGAGACTCATGTCCCCGAGAAACACATTCCAGAACTGCGGGAGCTCATCGAGGGAATAATGCCTCATCCATTTACCGACCCGGGTTACCCGAGGGTCGTGTTCCATCTTGAATAGCAACCCGGCACCCTCATTCTGGTCAAGCAACTGGGCCAGGTCCTGCTCCGCGGTCTCCACCATGGAACGGAATTTGAACATGACGAAGGTTTGTCCTCTTCGCCCAATGCGCTCCTGCCGGAAAATTACGGGCCCCGGGCTGTCCCGCCGGATCAGAACGGCGAGCACCGCAAAAACGGGCAACAACACCACCAAGGCGGCGGCCGAGAGAATGATGTCGAGCACCCGTTTCATCGCATGCTTGGCACCGGCATATTGCGGGAGCTCAACGTGCATGAGCGGCAGCCCCTCCACAGGACGCGAATGAATCCTGGGGCCGGCCACATTTGTCAGTCCTGTCGTCAGGATCAGCTCGGTTGAACTTTCCTCCAACTGCCAGCCGAGCTCCTGAATGTATGTACTGCCGCCTTCAACCTGCCCGGCAATGATGACTGCATCGGCATCGGTCGCCGCGACCGCGTGCACGACCGAATAGATGTCGCCGACGACGGGCACGGCCTTTCCGTTGACCATCAGGTTTGGCGGCTGCTGCGGGCCCTGCAGCGCGACGCCGACTACTTTATAGATCGGTCCGGACTTCTTCTCAATCTGGTTGATGACGTATCGGACTTCTTCGGAGGCGCCCAGGACCAAGACTCTCGAGAGGTAATGTCCATGAACGCGCTGGCGCGTCAGCCACCGCCTCAACGACCACCGGGACGTCATCAGTCCTAGGCACCCCAGCGGAAACACGAGTGCAATGTAGCCGCGCGCAATCTCTATCTCGAAGACAACGCACGCCATGTTGAGCAGCCCAAGGAGGACTATGGTCGCGCTAAAGACGCGTTTGTACTCGTCCGGGCCGATTCCAACGACTTGCTTGTCCCGGCTGCGGTAGACACCCAACGCGACCATCCAGGCGCTGGCGAGCGCTAGCGAAATCGGAAAATATCCCACACGAAAGCCGCCAATAATAACAAAGGCATTTTCGAATCCAAATCGGGCAACCTGCGCGAAAGCGGCCACGGAAAAAACGACTATGGCATCGACGAGCCACAAAAGACGGTAGTAGCGGCGAGCCCAAAACACTCCGGACACGGCTCCGGCATAACGCCTACCGTCACGTTGGGAACGGTCGAACAAAGGATCTTTGATGAAAGACGTACGAAGCCCGAATCCAACGTCACCTGTTGCAGCTTCTTCCGAGGGGCTCACGGCCACACCATCGTCGCATGGAGAGTTTGCCCGCTATCTCCTGGGGCAATTGTTGCCACACTTTTCGATACAAAAGGGCAGCGCACTTTTATCACAAGCATGTTGCAGGGCACATCGACACCCGCTTCTTCCACAAGTTCTTGGTCTGGCTGGCTCGACGTCGGAAATTGCCAACCAAAGGGAACTTCAGGCTATGAAAGATCGGCTCCCCTCACACGAGTAGCCCCCACCTATCATTTCCAAGCGACGACACCTGCAACGTTCGCCGCCGTACCTGCATCGCACTCGAGTACTCCTGCTTGCTGGATCCGGGCACCAAGCAATGGAACCCGGCAAAAACGAGCAGCGGCCCGGAACCAAAAGGTTCCGGGCCACTGCATTTTACGGACCAGCTATTTAATAGTTTCGGGTTTCCGTCTGTCCAGCGCTTCCTGAGCTGCTTGCCGGCGGGTTGAAGGGTGCCGGCAAGTTCCACGGACAGCCGGCAATAGCAACGGAGAACCCCGGGGAAAACGAAAGGGCCACCCGAAATGGGTGACCCTTTCAATTTCAATAATTCTGAGCCTAGCGAAACACGGATCACGTCCATGTTCGAATAGACCCCTTTGGTGGAGCTGAGGGGACTCGAACCCCTGACCCCCTGCATGCCATGCAGGTGCGCTACCAGCTGCGCCACAGCCCCGAACTTTGCCCGCCGCGACTTTCATCCCCGCCGGAGCAACTCGTCAATACTAAACCACAACGATGTGAGATAGGAAATCGAACGCCGTCGGCTCCCCGTTAGGTGAGGCGCGTTAGGACAGATGAGGTGCGGTCGATTGCTCGGCCGCACCTCCCCCCATTACTGCCCTTCAACTTGTTGCCGCAAACACAACGAGCCACTGGACTGAAGTCTAGAGACTGGAAGGCCATTAAACAAACCGTTCAACCGGTTTATGATCGATCGATCTCGCGGGAAACCAGGTAGGCGGAAGAAAATTCAGCAAGAGCACTGCTGAACGTTTCGGGTTCGCGCCCGGATATCCGCCAGAGATGCTCAGAGGAGTACCAGTGATCCTTCGTCACCAAGTCAATCTGGTGGCCGCTGAATCCTGCGGCGCGCAGTGCAGAGCCGGCACGTTCATCATCCCCCAGAAACTTCGGGTACTCCATATCGAATATCCGGGCAACACTCTGCAGAAGGAATGACACCCGAACGGGTTCCGGATATGCGGCATGGAAGGCCCGTCCGGGTTGCCGAGGAGCCAGGGCAAGCCCGGAAACCAGTCCTCCCAGCGCCTCCACACCAATGAGCGAAAGCAGCGCCGAACCATCGCCCGGCCATCCCCCCGCCACTTCCAGCAGCTTGAGCAGCCCCGGAACAAACCAGCGGTCTCCCGCGCCGAACACGAGGTTGGGACGAACAACCTCGGCGCCATAGCCGAGAACCAACTGTTCAGCCGCCGCACGGCTGGCGCTGGCCACCGAGGCCGGGTGATAGCCGGCCTCGGTTTCAAGGAGGCCGCGGTGCGGGCCGCTTCCGTAAACACTGCAGGTGCTGACATAGATCAGCCGGTCAACTCCGGCTTGCCGGCACTGCTCAATGACGTTGCGCGTGCCGATCTCGTTGATCTCATGGGCAAGACGAGGGTCGGAGCCCACATATGATGCTGCGTGGATGACGACATCCGTATCGGACAAGAAGGGGATCAGGCTCCCCGGCACGGAAATGTCGGCGGTCGCAATGGTAGCGTTATTGTTTCGTAGTCTTGCAACCGGTTTTCGTGAGAGTGCCACAACGTGCGCCTCTCCGGATCCGGCGAGTGAGGCTGCAACCCGGCTTCCAATGAAGCCTGACGAACCCAGGACCAGAACCCGGGGCACACGGTCAACACGTGTTGGCATGGCCCTCAACCGATCCTCAGGGTTCGTCAGATTCATGTACTCAAGTATCCCGGACGCAGAAACCGGAGAGGTCTCCACGCTGATCATGCAACAACGTGCCAAAGCCACCCGAACAGCAGTAATTGAGGGAGCAGCGTCGATCTTTGAAGAGGTCGGCTACGGAAATGCAAGCCTGAGCGACGTCACTGACCGCGCCTCGGTCACCAAAGGCGCGCTGTACTTCCATTTCAAGTCGAAGGAAGACCTGGCGCTTGCGGTCATCGCCGAACAGCACAACATCGTGCGTGTCGCGGGAGAGAAGATCGCCGCCGCGGGGCTGCCCGCACTGGAGACCATGATCGCCATGTGCCGGACATTCGGGCAACAGCTACTCGACGAGCCCATTGTCAGGGCTGGAATCCGGCTGACATTTGAAGCTTCGGCGTTCAATGGAGACGTCAAAGGTCCCTACCAGGACTGGGTCACGACCATGGAGATGCTGACGCGCCAGGCTCAACTGGAAGGTGACGTGCGGCCCGAAGTTGATGCCGCGGATTTCGCACGGTATTTGGTTGCGTCTTTCACGGGCGTCCAGATGGTTTCCAACGTGCTGACCGAACGGCGCGACGTTCTCAAGCGGATCGACGACATGTGGCGTTTCATGATGCCCGCGATCGCGCCGATTCACCCGCAGGGCTCAGTGACCCCGTGAACTAGCGCGGACTTTTGACCCGAGCCAACAAGGACATGAGGATGTCTTCCTGGTGCAACAAGCGGACCCTCATCACACCGAGGGCATTATGTGGTTCGAGCTGTGTCACAGCAACATCCACGGGATAGCTGAACTCGACCAACTTCATGAATTCCGCCTCAAACAGGGCAAAATCGGCATCCGGGCGGGAAGACGCTGCGCGCACAGCTTGCCTCGCGGCTTCAACCAGAAGCATTCCCGGGACATGGTCCAGGGGATGGTCAAAGAAGATGGGGTGGGTTGGATCAACCCGCAGCGGCCAGACGGACGGGCGCGAACTTTGCCCGAGCATCACGTTCCGCTGGGTGGCATGCCCGACGTCGGCACATGCCAGCAAGTCTTCGCCGGCCCCGGGAAGCACAGGGGGGACCGCGCCGCGAAATCGCTCGTACGTGGCAGGATTCACAATGCGGGCAGCCGCCGCACCTTCCCCGATGGGAGTGCCATCAACGACGAACCGCGCAGACACAGTCAGGGCCGACAGCTGCCCTCCGCTGAGCTTCATATCCTTCACGTCAAGCTCGACAGCAACCTGCGCGGGCACTAGGGGATCCAAGGCCGCGGGTTCCACCGAGATGCTCATGTGCGGCATGAGGAACTTGTGCGTGAGGGGCACTCCGCACAAGTGGGACAAAAAGATCACTGCCTGCCTCAACGTCTCGGCCATGAGGGCCGAATCCGGGGAACCGTCCGGCGATCCATAAAAGACATGCCATCGCGGCCATTGCGCCCCCGCAACGAACCGCCTGGAACTTGATTGAACAAAGTCAGTCAAGAAGACTTCCGAAACGGAGCGCTTATGAACGAGCTCCCGATTGACGGAAGCCTCGAAGAGCGCTTCATCGCGCATTGGGTCCCCCCACTCCTCCCAGGATCTGCTGGAGCAACGATCGCTGCTGTTGCGCCCCCATTAAACGCCCAAATCCTATCGGCAAGCCGGGCCCATGGAGCTATCGGAGGGAGTGAACCGGCCCCAAATTGACATACCTACTGGTCGGTTTGTAGTTTGGCTATATGGAGATAGGCGATACCGGCAGCACGCCCAAGGGCGCAGCCACGCGTAGTGAGATCCTTCGGGTTGCCGCGGATGTTTTTGCGCGCAAGGGTTTCGAGCAGACCCGGATGGACGACATCATCCGCGAAGTCGGGCTCACGAAGGGGGCCATCTACTTCCATTTCTCCTCGAAGGCAATGTTGGCCCAGGCCGTCGTCGACGAGCAAAAGGCACGTTGGCTGCGCCGCGTCCACGAGGAAATTCTCAGCAAGAACAACCCTCTGGAGGAGTTGCGCCATCTTGGGGAGTTCATGGTCAGGACAGTCCTGAGCGACACATCCGCGTGGGGCGTGGTGCATTTGGCGAATCAACTGGCATCCACGAAGGAGCACCCCGGCGGAGCCTCCCCCCTGGCCGCATGGGTGGATCTCGTCGCCGGCATTCTTCAACGGGGCCGCGCAAGCGGCGTCTTGACGTTTTCAGGCGATCCCGGCGACGCGGCAACGGTTATCGTGGCCGCATTCGATGGGTTGAAGTCGGTCACCGACGCCCTTGACCCCAAAGATCTCGATGCCTTCGAGCGACGCGCGACCCTACTACTGCAGCTCCTCGAGCAGCAGTTCATTTCCAGCGAGTAGCGCAGCAAACCAAGAGCCAAAGACTTCGACGCGTAGCCAAAAAACAAACCGCACAGTCAGTTTATTAGCAGTCAGTTTATTAGGAGTAGAAATGAATATTTCAGCCAAAACAGCCCTCATCACTGGAGCGTCTACCGGCATTGGCTCAGTCTTTGCCCGAAGGCTGGCCGCAGAGGGCGCACGCTTGATCCTGGTTGCGCGCAGCCAGGACAAACTTGACGCGCTTGCGGATGAACTTCGCGGGCTCGGCACCGAAGTGACCGTCCTGGCCATGGACTTGAGCCTGCCGGACTCCGCAAAGGAACTCCAGCTCACCACCGATTCCCTGGGACTCACAGTGGACATCCTGGTCAACAACGCGGGATTCGGAACACACGGACAAGTTCTCGACGCAGACGCCGATCGCTATGCAGAACAGATCCAGTTGAACTGCTCCACCTTGGTCGGTACCACCACGCGCTACCTGCCCGGTATGGTTGAGCGCGGCGCGGGGACCATCATCAACATCGCGAGTACGGCCGCATTCCAGCCGATACCCCACATGGCCGTCTACGGGGCCACAAAGGCCTTCGTACTCTCGTTCACCCAAGCGCTGTGGGCAGAGACGCAAGGAACGGGCGTGAAAGTCCTGGCCGTGTGCCCGGGCGCTACGGACACGCCCTTCTTTGAAGTCGCCGGCGAGGCGGCAGCCGCTGGATCCATGCGGACCCCGGGACAAGTCGTGGACACCGCCATGTCCGCGATTCGCGGGAACAAGCCGAGCGTTGTGGATGGCCGGCTCAACTCCTTTGTTGCCCGGGTAGCCGTCAAGCTACTCCCGGAGAAGCTGGTTCTCGCGGCCGCGGGACGAGCCGTGCGCCCGGCCAACTAGTCGCACGCCCAACCAACTCGCAGTAGGTGTCGTTTTGAGCGCCAAAACGGCATCTACTGCCAGCCACTTGGGCTGCCACGCGAAAATGGGCAGCCCTGCGATCAGGGTCCCTGGATGATTCCGATCTGGACTACTCCCGTGTTGACCAGCGTCTTGGCCAAGTAGACAACCTGGCCGGAGTGCTCCACGGTCTGAGTCAGAATCAGCACCGGATCCTTGGCATCCAGCTCAAGCAGCTCGCCTCGCGCGACGCCCGGGGTGCCCGCAGCAATGTCAGTCTCGCCGGGACCAAAGGCCGGCCCAACAGCCGTGATCAAGTTAGCCAGGAGCGTAGCCTCTCCCCCTGCGTCGTCCACAATGGCCCGTGCCGCTTCAGGGTCACGATCAATGAGACCCCCCTTGCTTGCGACATGTTCTTGGACCAAGGCAATAGGTGAGCCATCCCGTTTGAGGACGCTCTCGAAGAACCAGGAGGGCTCCTCTTCGCGGATTCCGAGGGGCTCTGCGGTGAACACCGACGACGACGGGTGGAGTACGTGCTGCGTACGGCTGACCTGGATAGCGGAGCCGGCCTCGGCCAAAATCTCTTCCATGGGCCTGATCCGTTCAAGGCCAACCCGCGGCAGGCGGGTAGCCACAAAGCGTCCAATGCCCCGGCGGGACCGTACGTATCCGTCTTCCTCGAGGAGCATGAGCGCCTCACGGACCACCGTCCGGCTGACCTTCATCGCCGAACCCAGGTCCGTTTCCGAGGGCAATAGCGACGAAACGGGAAAGTGCCCCGCCCTGATTGCGTTCATGATGCGCGAGTAAACGGCAACGCGGAGCGGGATGTTGGCGGTGGCATCCAACGGCTCCGAAAGAACGGCCTCAGCACTGCGGTCCAAGATGGCTCCCTTCGTCGATATTGAGAGTTTACGCGATGGGTATTCCGAGCTTGTATAACAAGCGTGTATGATTCACATATAAGCCATCTTGTGCTCTGCGCCACACCTGCATCGAGCCGCCCCCGAAGCCGTTTTGTTTCAAACAAGGAAGTTTGTCCATGACAACCCAAGCCACCAACACCGCAGGGCTCCCTGTCCGGCGAAAAGCAGCCCGAGTGCCTGTCCTCATCGCCACGCTCATCCTTTCGATCCTCAGTTACCAGCTCAACGCCAGCCTGTTCTCGGCGGCCCTGCCGGCCATGGCCGCCCATTTCCAGGAATCCACGGAAAACGTGGCCAAGGTCCAGTCGCTGTTCTTCCTGACCGGCGCCGTCCTGGGTATGGCATTTTCCCGATGGAGCGACTTCCTGGGACGCCGCCGGACCCTGTTGATCGTCCTCTCCCTCATGTTGTGCGGCACGGTCCTATGCCTTTTGGCGCCGAACCTGACCGTTCTTCTCGTGGGCCGGGTCCTGCAGAGTGCCACGAGCGCCACGTTCACCATTTCTTTCCTGCTCTTGTCCGAGCGCTTCAGCAAACGCCTCTTCGGCATTTCCGTCGGCGTCATTTCGGCGGTCAACGGCGGCATCGGCGGGCTCGACGGTTTCCTGGGCGGATTCATCACCGACACCATCGGCTGGCAGTTCCTCTTTGTCCTGGTCCTCGCCGTGGGCGTGCTGGCGATCGTGCTGGTCGCCGTCGTGGTCCCGAAGAGGCCCGCCCGGACACGGGAGGGACGCATGGACTGGTGGGGCGCGGGCACCCTGGGCACGTTCCTGGTTCTCTTGAGCAACCTGATCGGACAAGCTTCCACTTCCGGATGGGGCGATGCCTGGACCCTCGGCTATCTCGCCGGCGCACTGATTGCCGGGCTGGCGTTCGTGGCCGTGGAAAGGCGGGTGGCGCGTCCGCTGATCGCGATCGAGCAATTGCGGTCCCGCCAAGTATGGCCGGTCTTGGCGAGCACGGTGCTGACACTTGCCGGCATCTTCTCGGCGTTGAACTTCACCGTGATCCTCCTGAGCCAGGACGCACGAGCCGGATACGGACTGTCCGCTTCCATGTCAGCCCTCCTGTACCTGACGCCCACAGCCTTCGTGGGCGTGCTCACTGCAGTGTTCTCCGGCTGGTTCGCGCAGCGGATCGGCTGGTTCAAGGCCCTGCGGATCAGCAGCGGGCTGATCGTCGTTGCAGCAGTAGCGGTCGCAATCTTTGCCGCGGACCGCTGGATGGTCTTCGCCCTGCTGATCATCATGGGAGTCCTCTATCTCGGCCAGTTCCAGAGCACCGTCAGCGGCATCGCCGTGTTGAATTCACCCAAATCGGCGCCGGGTTCGGTGCCCGGCCTGAATGGGGCATGCTTTGGAATCGGAGCCAGTGTGGGAATCGCCGTCGTCGCACCCGCCGTCGCCGCCGGAACCATCGCCGACTACCAAACTGCCCTGTGGATCTCGGCGGGCTTCGCCCTCGCAGCCTTTGCTGCTTCCCTGGTCCTCCGGCCTGTCGCTGCGAGCGCCGCAGCGACACCCGCCGTCGTCGTCGCCCATGCCTAAGCCCGAACCCACGTCAGCACATCCACGAAGGAGCACCATGACCACCACCACACCGCAGCCGTTCTATCTCGATTGCGACACCGGCATCGACGATTCCCTCGCAATCGCCTATCTTCTGGCGAGCCCCGAGGTGGAGCTGGCCGGGATCGGCACGGTCAGCGGCAACGTCAGCGCCGCAACCGGGGCCGTCAACACGTTGAACCTGCTGCACGCAGCCGGCAGGGCCGGGATCCCGGTTGCCGTGGGTGCCCACGATCCCCTCGTGGGAACGTTCGACGGCGGAGCGCCGCACGTTCACGGCGAGAACGGCATCGGCGGGGTCACCTTGGAAGACTCCGGACTGACATTCGAATCCGAGACCGCCGCAGAGATGCTCGTGCGGCTCGCCAACGAGCACCCGGGTGAATTGCGCATCATCGCCGTCGGTCCGCTCACCAATCTGGCCCTCGCGCTGAAGCTGGACCCGAAGCTCCCGGCACTCGTCCGCGATGTCACCATCATGGGTGGAGCCGCGTTTGTGCCGGGCAACATCAGCCCTGCCGCCGAGGCCAACATCTTCAATGACGCAGAGGCGGCGGCCGTGGTGATGGAGGCCGATTGGCCGGTGACCTTGGTTCCCTTGGACGTCACCATGAACCACCGCTTCGATGAGGCCCATCGTGCGGCCCTTGCGACAGCCGGGCATCCGGTGGCCAGCGCGCTCTCCGGCATGCTCGTCCAGTACTTCGCCTTTTACAACACGATTTTCGGTGAGCATTGCGCCGCCCTCCACGATCCGCTGGCAGCGGCAATCGCCGTAGGTGCCCTCGAGCTGGACGACGCCCCGCACGTCGGAATTTCCGTGGACACGAGCAGGGGTGCGGCTCATGGCCAGACCCGCTGTGAGCGTCTCGACGGCGGAGCCGCCAGCGCGCGGAAGGTACCGGAACGGGCGTCCCGGGTTGTGCTGTCCGTCAAGGGCGACGCCGCGGCGCACCTCCTGGAGCGGATCCTGTCCTTGCCCGCGACGAACTAAAAGGGCTTTTGATGAACACTTCTTCTTCGCCCACCGGGCCCAGCCAGGCCGACCTCGAGTTGCTGCACCGCGCCGTTTCCCTCGCGCGGGCAGCCCGGGATCGCGGCGACCATCCGTTCGGCGCACTCCTGTTGGCCCCGGACGGGACGATCGTGGAAGCCATGAACACCGTCAACACGGAACACGATCCCACCGGGCATGCCGAGACGAATCTGGTCCGCCTGAGCGCCAAAACGCTCGATGCCGGGGCATTGGCCGGCAGCACCCTGTACACCAGCACCGAACCGTGTGCCATGTGCACGGGCGCGATCTACTGGGCAGGAATCGGACGCGTGGTCTATGCCTTGTCCGAGAAGGACCTTGCCTCGATCGTCACCGAGCAGTCGGGTGTGCCCACCCTTGACCTGCCCTGCCGCGAAGTCCTTGCCCACGGCGGCGGAAATGTCACCGTAACGGGCCCTGTTCCGCTTCCCGAGGCAACAGAGGTCCACCTCGGGTTCTGGCACTAGACCGGAAACCCAACACCGCCATCCCGCACCATCCCCGAAGGACAACCCATGCCTATCCCCACCACGCTCACAGTCGTCGGCAGCCTCAACGTCGATCTCACGTGCCGCGTACACCGCCTGCCCTCCCCTGGTGAAACCATCGGCGGGGGCACCCTTACCCGTCAGCCCGGCGGAAAAGGAGGCAACCAAGCCGCGGCTGCTGCAAGGCTGGCAGGTGGGGCCCGCATGGTGGGAGCCGTTGGCGAGGACCCGGACGGCCGGCTTCTCATGGAGGCCCTGGACCGGGCAGGGGTTGATATTGCGGCAGTGGAACAGGTATCCGCGCCCACGGGCACGGCGTTGATCGTGATCGACAGCGACGGCGAAAACCAGATCGCCGTCGCACCTGGAGCCAACACGCTGGTCTCGCTGGACCGCGCCGAGCTCTCCGACGGCGGCCCCGTGCTTGCGCAACTGGAGATCGCCGTCGACGCCGTGCTGGAAGCCGCGCGCCGCACCACCGGGTTCTTCGCCCTCAATGCGGCCCCGGCACAGGCACTCCCGGCAGAACTTTTGGAACGGTGCGACCTGGTGATCGTCAACGAGTCCGAGTACGAGCTCATCCCCGAACTCCGGAGCGCCAAACGCGTGGCCGTTACCTACGGTGCGGGCGGGGCGTCGATGTACAGGCAAGGGGTCAAGACCGCCCATGCGCCCGCGAGCAAGACGAGCGTTGTCAACAGCGTGGGGGCCGGCGACGCCTTCTGTGCGGCCCTGGTGCTGGCACTTGCATCGGGCCTTGATGAGGAAAGCAGCCTCGCCGCGGCCTGCGCGGTGGGGGCTGCCGCCGTCGCGAGCGAGCTTTCCCAACCGGAATTCGAGCGGCTGGAACACTACCTGGGGATCTAAGGATCCGAACTTGAGATCCGCCCGATGTGCGCGACACCGCCCGGCAGCAGCGAACCGCGGGCCGCACCGACCATGCCTTCCACCGCGCGGGCCAGATGCGTACCGCGGTCACTGACGCCGTCCCAGCGCACCAGCGCCTGGGCATTCAGGCCGTCCACCATGCCCAGGATCTGCCAGGCGACCGACGGAGCGTCGAACGTGTCGAACTCACGGGATTCGATCCCTGCCTCGACGACGCGCTGCACCACCGCCTGCCATGCATCCATCTGCTCACGGACGCAGGCTGCGAGCGCCTCGTTCCTGCGCCCCAGGGTCCACGCCTCCACCCAGATTGCAGTGACATCGAGCCGGCTGCCGTCCATAAGCGTTTCGAGGAGCATCCCGAGTTTTTCCAAGGGAGTCGGCAGCCTCTCCAGAAGGCCCGCGACCTCCTCGGTCTCCGCCGCCACGATGGTCGCAAAGGTGCCCGCCACGAGGGCCTCCGCATTGGGTTCGTAATGCGCGACGAGCCCCGAGGCCACGCCCACCCGCGCTGCCACGTTGCGCAGCGTAATGGCGGAAAGCCCTTGCTCAAGCGCTATTTCCCGTGCGGCCTCGGCTATTTCGGCCGCGCGTTCGGCCGGCGTCTTCCGGGCAGCGCGTTTCTGTATGGTGCTTGACATCACAGAACAGTCTAAAGTAGTTTTCTTCTTATTGATCATGCGATCAACAAGATCCATCAGCCGCACCGAAGGCAAGGACGCCCTGGTCCCGCGGCTACCACCTCACAACACAGAGGAGACTTCCATGGCCTGGAGAATGCCAGCCGAAACCGCCCCCCACGACCGCACCTGGATGGCGTTCCCCCGCACCGGCCTGACCTTGGGCAACGACGCCGCTTCGGCGGAAGAAGCGTACGCGGCCTGGACCGCCGTCGCCCACGCGGTGTCCGAGTTCGAGCCCGTCACCATGGTGGTCGACCCCAGCGAACGGGACCGGGCCAGCCGCATGCTCGGCGCCGGAATCGAACAGCTTGAGGCGCCCCTCGACGAATTCTGGATGCGCGACGTCGGAGCAACGTTCGTCGTCGACGACAAGCGCCCCGGCGTGCTCGGCGCAGTCGACTGGATCTTCAACGGCTGGGGCGCACCGGCCTGGTCCGAATGGCAGAAGAGCGCCGGCATGGCCCGCTTTATCGCCGAAGCGTCCGGCGCGGAACTGGTCACTTCGCTGCTGGTCAACGAAGGCGGCGCCATCCACGTCGATGGTGAAGGCACCGTCCTCGTCACCGAAACCGTCCAGCTGGATCCGCACCGGAACCCCCACGCGGACAAGGCACGAGTCGAAGCGGAACTCTCACGCACGCTGGGCACTACCCACACCGTGTGGGTACCGCGGGGCCTCACGCGTGACTACGAGGACCTCGGCACACGCGGCCACATCGATATGGTGGCCACGCTTCCCTCCCCCGGCCGGGTCCTGCTGCACTCGCAGACCAATCCCGAACACCCCGATTTCGAGGTCAGCCGCTCCCTGCAGCGGTTCTTCGAAACCCAGGAGGACGCCGCCGGCAAACCGTTCGAGATCACGCTGCTTCCCGCGCCCGAGACCCTCCGCGACGAGGAAGGCTTCGTCGATTGGAGCTACGTGAACCACCTTGTGGTCAACGGTGGGGTCATTGCTTGCGGCTATGGCGAAGAGCGGGCCGACGCCCTGGCCGCGGAAATCCTGGCCGAGGCCTACCCGGGCCGCCGCGTCGTCACCGTGGATGCCCGGCCGATCCTCGCCCGGGGCGGGGGAATCCACTGCATCACGCAGCAGCAGCCCACACTCAACGGGCAGGCTGCACGATGAGCCGCTTCGACGTCGTCGAGGCCTCAATTGCACAGTTGCGCGCAGCACTGGAAGCCGGTGAGGTGACCAGCGAGGAACTCACCCAGGCGTATCTGGACCGCATCGACGCCTACGACCGCAACGGCATCACGTTGAACGCGCTTGTTGTCATGAACCCCGAAGCTCTCGCAGATGCCCGGGCCTCCGACGAGCGCCGGGCAAGCGGCGCCACCCACGGGCCCCTCGACGGCATTCCGTACACCGCCAAGGACAGCTACCTGGCCAAAGGGCTCACGGCCGCCGCGGGCTCCCCCGCGTTCGAAAACCTCATCGCCCAACGCGATGCCTTCACCATCGAACGCCTCCGCGCGGCAGGCGCCGTGCTCATCGGACTGACCAACATGCCGCCCATGGCCAACGGCGGCATGCAGCGCGGGGTCTACGGACGCGCCGAGAGCCCCTACAACGGCGCTTTCCTCACCGCGGCTTTCGGTTCCGGCTCCTCGAACGGCTCGGGAACCGCGACCGCGGCGAGCTTCGGAGCCTTCGGCCTGGGCGAGGAGACCTGGTCCAGTGGCCGCGCGCCGGCGTCGAACAATGCCTTGTGCGCGTACACGCCCTCGCGGGGAGTCATTTCAGTGCGCGGCAACTGGCCGCTGGTCCCCACCATGGATGTCGTGGTGCCCCACACGCGGTCCATGGCCGACCTCCTGGAACTGCTGGATGTCATTGTTGCCGACGACGCCGAAACCCGCGGCGACTTCTGGCGCGCGCAGCCGTGGGTTGAGATCCCGGCCGCGTCCCGGGTCCGTCCGGCCTCGTACCCGACGCTGGCACCATCCGACGTCGACGGCGCGCGCTCGGCTTTGAAGGGCAAACGCTTCGGGGTGCCGCGCATGTACATCAACGCGGACCCCGACGCCGGGACCAGCGAGGCTCCTGGCATCGGCGGACCCACCGGCCAGCGAATCGACACGCGCGCTTCCGTGCTGGAACTGTGGGAGGCGGCCCGGCGCGACCTCGAATCCGCCGGTGCCGACGTGGTGTTGGTGGACTTCCCCGTGGTTTCCAACTACGAAGGCGACCGCCCGGGAGCGCCCACCATCGCCACCCGCGGATTGGTCAGCCCGGAGTTCCTCCGGCGGGAAATCGTAGACCTCTCGGCGTGGGCGTGGGACGACTTCCTCGCGGCAAACGGGGACCCGGCACTCAACAGCCTGGCCGAAGTCGAAGGCAGCGCGATTTTCCCGCACCGGGAAGGGGCGCTCCCGGACCGTTATGATGGATTCGACGACGATATCGCCGACTACCCGGCGCACATCCGCACGCACGCGGTTGCTTCCGTCACCGACATCCCGCTCCTCGAAGAAGGCCTCCGCGGACTCGAAGAGACCCGGCGGGTGGACCTCGAGGAATGGATGGACGGCCTCCGCCTGGATGCGGTCATCTTTCCCGCCGCCGCCGACGTCGGACCAGCCGACATGGACGTCAACAAATCCTCAGCCGATCTCGGCTGGCGCAACGGCGTATGGGTGGCCAACGGCAACCTCGTTCCGCGGCATCTCGGGATCCCGACAGTCACCGTGCCGATGGGAACCATGAGCGATACCGGCATGCCCGTGGGGCTCACGTTTGCCGGCCGCGCCTACGACGACACCGCGCTGCTGGCCCTGGCTGCGGCCTTTGAAGCAACAGGCGAGCGCCGCACCGCTCCCCCGCGCACACCGCGGCTCGACTGACCGATCAGGTGGACTCGTCGTCGAAAGGGGCCTTCTGCCCGGCCGCCAAACGCACAACCGGGCGGGCAGGAGGCTGCACCTGGGTCGAGATGGCAGGCTCCGGAAGCGGTTCGTCCTCGAGGAGGGCTTCACGGATGATGCGGCGGGGATCATATTGGCGCGGATCCATTTTCCGCCAATCGATGTCCTCGAATTCCGGACCGAGTTCCTGGCGGAGCTTTTCCTGCGCGCCGGAGGCCATGCGCCGCAATTCGCGGATAAGCCGCCCCAGCTTCCTCGCATACTCCGGAAGCTTGGTGGGTCCGAGGACCAAAACGGCAATGATCAGGAGAAGGGCAACCTTCTCGACCGAAATATCGATCATGGCTCCATTCTAAATCCACCGCCCGGTCGCTCCGGGCGGCGACGGGCTTATGAGATCGCGTACAGCGCGACGGCAAGTCCAGCCGCCATCAGCGCCTCGCGGACACCCTTCAATCGGGGCACAGCGTGCGATTTGCTCTCGACCGGCATCGCGAACGTGCCCAACACCCACCCCGTTGCGGCGAAGAGCATGAGCAGCGCGCCCATGATGTCGGCAAGGATGATTCCCAGTTGGTGTCCCGGATGATCCGACACCGATCCGGCTCCACTCGACGCGGAGAGCAGTACCCAGCCCGAAAGAGCCGCCATGCCTGCGCCATAGATCGCCGACCATCGCCCTGTCCCGGCTGTTCCCGCTGTCCGTGGCCCTTGGTACACGATCCTGACGGCGAACAGGAGGAAGACAAGGCCAATCGCCGCTCCCAGCGGGACCACACCCAGCGGAGCCCATCCGAGCCCTACCGCCGCCATGGCCGCGGCCAATATCCCCGCGGCGGCCGCGTCAATCCGGGCCGCCACACTCTTGGCGCGGAGGATGGCTCCGAACCCCAACACAGCCGCTGCCCCGAAAAGCAGCACGAGAGCGCTTACAACAAACCAACCTCGGAACATACCCTGCCAATCCTCCTGCGCGCTTCCGGTTGAAACCCACCCGCAGTCATATCACTTGCGGATGGGAGAACCCTGCATGCTTCGTCTAAATACCGAAACCTCCAAGAATCGCTAGGCCGAGCCGAGCTGCGATGAATGCGTACAGATCAGCGCTGGAACAGCATCGAAATGACTCCGGAGCGGACAATGATTGTGGCCCCAAGCGCGACATACACCACGGGTATAACCCAGTTTCCGGCCCGGCGGCAGATCTCGCCCACCTTCGGGTGCGCGGTCAGCCAGTAGCCCGCGGCACACCACACCGCCACCATCACCGCGAACGTCAGCCCCGTCACCACCGAAGCAGGCGGTTCCAGCGAGTGGAACAGCGGAATGTATACCGAGATGTTGTCTCCGCCGTTGGCCACTGTCACCGCGACAACCACGGGCACCGTCAACGAGCGGGGCTTCGGTGGATCTCCGGACGGGCGGGCAACCTTAATTAAGGCGTAACAGCCCAAGACAAGCGGCACCAGGCCGAGGAATCCCACCCACTCCACCGGGACGGGAGTGAGCGCCAATGCCGCTGCGGCCGCCGCACCGGTCAGAATTCCGATGCCGATGTACTGGCCTACCCAAATTCTCCAGAGTCTTGGCACCGGGCGCGTCCTGGCTGACAAGAAGAGAACGGACAGGACCAGGAGGTCATCGAGGTTTGTCGCCGCAAAGGCCCCAGCCGCTGTCAGCACCGTGCCGCCCAGATCTTCCATCGCTGATGACACTACCGCTTGGAGCCTGCGCTCTTGCGCGGACCGCACCGGCTGGCGCCATCGACTCCGCCGTGGCAGCATCGGACGATGACTGCAGATACCCGTCCGTACGTCGAGCCCGAGCAGCCGGAGCCTGCCGTTCCACTGCTCGGCGGAGACGTGACGGAGGGGCTCGTCCGGGTGGGCGATACAGTGCGGCGCCCTGTGAGCGACGCTTCGCCGCGAGTCCGCCGCCTCCTGGATTTCCTGCAATCGACCGGATTCCACGGGGCGCCCCGCTTCCTGGGCATCGACGAAAGCGGCAGGGACACCCTGGGTTTCGTGCCCGGTGACACCGCCGGCCGCCCCTGGCCCGGTTGGGTCGCCGACGAATCGAGCGCCGTCAGCGTCGCGCGCTTGGTGCGGGCCTACGATGACGCCGTGCAGCCGCTTGGGGTACCGGACTGGGCACGCGCACGCGCGGGCGACGCTGCCGATCCCCAGGGGTGTCCGAGCTCGATTGCGGGACCTGCGACATTCCTCGCCCACATGGACATCACTCCGGAGAATGTCGTCTTCCGGAACGGTACCGCCGTCGCGCTGATCGACTTCGATTTGGTGCGCCCCGCGACCCGGGCGGAAGAAGTCGCGAACTTGCTGCTCTGGTGGGGCGCCTGGATGCCCATCAGCGACCGCGATCCCGTGATGCGCGAGGTCGACGCCGCCTCCCGGGCCGCCGTGCTGGTGGACGCCTATGGCCTGGGTCCGGCCGATCGAGCCAAGGTTGTTGGCGTCGCCCGGAACGCCGCAGACCGCTCCTGGCATTTGATGCGGCGGAGGGCGCTTACCCAGGGCGGCGGTTGGAAGCGGATGTGGGATGAAGGCGTCGGTGACAAGATTCTTCGCCGCCAAGCGTGGCTGGCCGAAAATGCCGCAGTTCTCCATACCGCAATAAGGTGATCGCCCCTTAGGCTTCGTCGAGGTGGCGCAGGAGAAAGGGGAGGGTCGCACGCATCGTCCGGAGATCGCCGTCGCTGGCTGCTTGCTCCCCAAGGTAGTCCCCATGGTTTCCCGGCACGATCATCAAGCGGCTCCCCGGGATCGCCCGGACCATCTGCACTCCGTGCTCGGGCTTGATCACGTCACGGTCGGCGAGCAACACGAGGGTCGAAGCGGTGATGGAGCCCAATTGTTCCTCGGACCATCCGGGAAACGTCAGCATTCGCTGGCTGTCCAGGACAAAGAGTTTCTCAAGGTGTTGAGGGTCCGGATTGAGCTTGCGGTCGGCGTCCCGGTAGACCTCGGGCATGTCTGCGGCAGTCGCGTTTTGCAGTCCATCCCAGAATCCATCCACCATGGCGTCGCGTGCGGCCATGGACGAAGCGATGATCAACCTTCGTACGAGCGCAGGATGTTCCATGGCCAATGCGAGCGCGGTGTGCCCGCCGGCGCTGAAGCCGAGCACATCCGCCAACGGCACATCCAACTGACGAAGGACCGCCGCGACGTCTGCGGCTGAGTTTTCGGCAGTAAGGGGACGATCGATCGGCGCCGTGTGGCCATGGCCTTCTTCTTCGACGGCAATGACTTGCCGCGTCTCGACCAGCAGCGGAATGAGCTCCCGGAAGTTCGACTCGATCGTGGACCCGCCGCCATGGATCAATAGCAAGGGCGTGCGGTCCGGCCGACGTTGGCCATGAACCTCGTAATACATCTGCAGGGAGCCGTTGTGTGCATAGCCATGCTCAAAGTCCACGCCCCCACCCTAACCGCCGGCTGTGGCTATTTGGCAAGAGCGTGGGGGCTCAATAAGCCTCAACATTTCGATTAATGATAACGAGTATTGATAGCATCAAGATTCATTCTCATTCCTACCCGAAAGTTCCCCATGCACCCTGCCCTCCTGGTTCAAGACTTGAGGGTGTCCCTCCGCGGACGCGCCTTGATCGACAGAGTCAGCTTCGCTATCGACCCGGGTCAAAGACTGGCTCTTCTCGGAGCCTCGGGTTCAGGCAAGTCCCTGACCGCGGCTGCCCTCCTGGGACAGCTTCCAGCGGCGATGAGTGCTTCCGGGCGGTTGCGGATCAATGGAGTGGAGGTGGCGTTGTCCAATCGGCAACGCCAGCGCGGCGGGATTACAGCAATCCATCAAGACCCGATGTCAGCGCTCAATCCCTTGGTGCGCCTGGGGAAACAGCTGGAGATCCCGCTGCGGCAGGCCGGCCTTTCCGGCTCGATGGCACGGCAACGGGCACTTGAGCTGCTCGCGTCGGTGGGAATAGGGGAAGCCGAGCGGACCATGGAAAGTTTCAGCGGCGAATTGTCGGGCGGTCAGCTGCAACGGGTCTGCGTCGCACTCGCCCTTGCCTGCCCCAGCTCCGTCCTGGTGGCGGATGAACCCACTACCGCATTGGACATGGTCAGCCAGTCCAAGGTCCTCGATGCCTTGTCCTTGTACTCGGAATCCGCACATTCCGAATCCGCCGGCGCGATGTTGTTCATTACGCATGACCTCGCCGCGGCTGCGGCCTTTTGCCACAAGGCCGTTGTCCTGAGTTCCGGCCGGATCGTCGAGGAGGGATCGATGCAGTCGCTCGTGGAGCGGCCCAGGCACCCCTACACGAAGCAACTGGTGGAAGCCGCCCATGTCGGCTTCGATTCCCTTCGCCGGGAAGCCACAGCATGAATGCAGTCTTGAGTGCCGAAAACCTTGGTCTTAGCTACCCAGGCAGAGGGCTTCTGAAGCAACGGTCAGCCCCGCCCGCATTGCAGGACGTTTCCCTCAGCATTGCCACGGGAGACAGCATCGGCCTGGTGGGCGGCTCTGGCGCGGGAAAATCGACCCTCCTGCGGATCTTGCTTGCTTTGGAGAAGCCTGACGCCGGAACCGTCACGTTCAACGACGCCCCGGTTGTGCCCGGTCCGGCCCCGTCCTTGAGATGGTACCGCCGGGCGGTGCAATACATCCCGCAGAATCCGGCGGCGAGCCTTGATCCGGGCATGAACGTGGAGCGGCTTCTCCTGGAACCCCTGAGGCAACTGCGCATCGACGGAGACCACCGCAGGATGATCCTGGATGCCCTGCAACGGGTCGATCTCGACCCTGCCATGCTTACGCGCAGGCCCGGGGAACTCTCGGGCGGGCAAAAGCAACGCGTGGCTATTGCCCGCGCCTTGGTTCCCGCGCCGAGTTTCCTCCTGGCAGACGAGCCCGTCAGCGGGCTCGATCTTCCCCTCAGGAACACGGTCTTGGCCCTCATTGAACAGCTGGTCCATCGGGACGGGCTTGGGCTCCTGTTTGTCTCGCACGACCTGGCCGCCGTCGCCCGTCTGTGCTCTCAAACCCTGGTCCTCTCGGGGGGACGCATCGTGGAACAAGGACCCACCGCGGCTGTGTACGCGAAACCACAGACCGTGGAAGCCAAGGAGCTCGTCACCGCCGCGGCACTCATTCACCGTTTCCTTCCAGCGCCACTCCCGGCACCGCGCCCGTAACGACTCCACCGCGCCTAAATCCACCCACACCCACGAAAGAAGGCACCAATCCATGGCGATTCCACGTCCAAAAGCAGTTGCCGCGATACTCCTCTCCTCCGCAATGGCCGCCTCCCTCAGCGCTTGCTTCGCCCAAGGCAACGCGTCACCGGCCAGCAGTGCTGACTCCCGAATCAAGGTAGCCATGTTGCAACCACCCCGTTCAGGACTCACTCCCCTGAGCGACGACGCCTTCAAACTCTCACGCTGGAAAACCGCCGAGACACTGGTGGTCCTTGATGCCCTCGGCGATGCCCAGCCATCGCTTTCAACAGCCTGGAAGCAACTTGACGGCAAGAACTGGCGCTTCGAACTCCGTGCCGGCGTGAAATTCCATGACGGGACGCTTCTGACGGCGGAGCAAGTGGCGGCATCGTTGACGGCGGCGGCCAATGCCAAGCCCAAGCCGCGGATCCTCGACGGCGTCCAGCTAAGCGTCCGCACGGACGGCGGGAACGCCGTCGTCATAACCACCCAAACGGACGATCCGCTGGTTCCGCAGCGGCTTTCCAGCCCGCAGCTTTCCATCCTCGCCGCGTCCGCCTACAAGCCCGGCGGCGTCGTGAGTCCCATCAACGCCGGAACGGGCCCCTACGTCCTTGCGTCCGCGGACGGCACCAGCTCGGCAACCCTCAACCGCTTCGCCGACTACTGGGGCGAAAAAGCGGCGAGCAACGGCGTCGACGTCCAATACGTTCCCGACGGGACGGCGCGCGCGGCCGCCCTGAGGACCGGTACCGCCGACGTCGTGGAGGCCATTCCCGTAGGCCAGGTCGCCCAGATCAAGGCAGACTTGATTCACGAAGTCCCCATGCCCCGCACCAATACCCTTTACCTGAACACCAAGGCGGGTCCTTTTGCGGATCCCGCTCTCCGGGCAGCGGCACGCACCTCGATCGAACGGGCCACCATTGTTGACCGGGTCTACGAGGGACGCGCGGACATCGCCGAAGGCCTCCTGGGCCCGGCTCTCCCCTGGGCCGCCAAGGAGCGGCAAAACACCTCATATACCGAAACACTGAAGAATCGTGCGGAAGCGGCACCCGCCAGTGGCCGCCGCATCAAACTCGGCACGTTCACTGACCGGGCCGAGCTGCCGGAGGTCGCGGTGCAGCTTGAGCAGCAGCTCGAAGCCGCCGGCTTCATCGTGGAGCAGGAAGTCCGCGAGTACCAGCACATCGAGGCAGACGCCCTGGCCGGCAAGTTCGATGCTTTCATCCTGTCCCGCGCCACGGTCCTCGACTCCGGCGACCCCGTCGCCTACATGTTCAGCGACTTCTCCTGCAAAGGCTCCTTCAACATCTCCCAGTTCTGCGATCCGGAGGTGGACGCGGCACTGAGCAAGGCCGCCGCCATCCCGGCAGGACCGGAGCGCCGGGCGGCAATTGCCGCCGCCGAAGCACTGATCCTCTCGAAGGATGCGGCCGTGCCGCTGCTGCACGAGCGCGTCATCCAAGGCGAATCGGCCAGGATCCGCGACGTCGAACGCGATCCCCGCGAGCGCGCCCTGATCACCAGCAAGACAGGAATCGCCGGCTGATGCGGGGCCCTGCGTTCATCAAAACTGCGGCTTCCCGAGCCGTGGCGCTCTTTGCCATAGTTGTGCTGATCGGGCTATTGCCGTGGCTTTCGGGACAAAGCCCGGAGTACACCATCCTGCGGGCCCGGTACGCCGACCGGGAAGCGACTGATGAAACACTGGGCCTGATCCGCGCGGAACTCGGACTCGATCGAGGACCGGTACACATTTTCCTCGACTGGGCCGGAGGCCTTTTGCGCGGGGACATGGGAAATTCCTGGATCACCAATACGCCTGTTGGCCCTGGCACCGTTGAAACCCTCGGCGTCTCCGTCACCCTGATGGCGTGCGCGGTGGCCGTTGCGGCCGTGGTGGCCACCGCGCTGTGCGTTCCTTCAGTGATCCGCGGCCTGGCCGGGAACCCCGGGCGGGGTTCCGGCGTCGTGGCGGCGGCCATGACCGCCCTTCCTGAGTTCCTCCTGGCGGCGATGCTCCTTGTGGTCGGTGCCGTGTGGCTGGGCTGGTTTCCGCCCTATGGCTGGCAGGGCATGGACCACGCGGTGTTGCCGGCGCTCTCCCTCGGCCTGCCCGCCGGCGGGCTCATCGGGCGGCTTCTTTCCGACGCCATCAGCCTGGCGTTCGACGAAAAATGGGTGGCCACGTGGGCGATGGCCGGAGCAACCCGCGCCCGGCTCGCCGCGGCGGTGCTCCGCCGGGCCCTGCCATCGGTGATGAGCCAGATCGGACTTGTCCTCATTGGCCTTACCGGCGGGGCGGTTGCCGTGGAGAAAGTGTTCGCGATTCCGGGCTTGGGCCGCGCGGTCCTGGGCGCGGCGGGCGCCCAGGACATACCCGCGCTGCAGGCGGGAGTTCTGGCCCTCCTCATGCTGGCGATCGGGGCAGGTTCCCTCGGCGCGGTTGCCCGATACCTTCTCTTGGGAGCGGCGCTGCGCTCGGGGACGGTTCCGGTTCCGGACTCGCCGGGAAGACCACGACGGCGGGATGTCGCCGTTCCGCTCGTTGCAGCGGGGACCTTGCTGCTCATCGTTGTCGTGGGCTTGTTTCGCGATCCGTTCACCTCGAACCATGCACGGCTTGCCGGCCCGGGCTTCGATCTGCCTTTCGGGGCCGATGCCAGCGGACGGGACCTCCTTGCCCGGGTGGGGCATGGTGCCGTGTCCACGCTGGGAACGGCCTTGCTCGTGGTGCTGGCTTGCCTTGTGATCGGGATCGTCGTCGGGCTCTTCCCGCTCGCGGCCACCGGCCCCCTTGAAGTGGCGAACGCCGCTCCCCCTATCCTCGCCGGCCTGATCGTCGCGGTGATGACCGGGCCCTCGGCCGAAGGCGCGGCGATAGCCGTCGCCTTGGTCAGTTGGGCACCCCTGGCCGCCCACACAGCGGCCTTGGCGCAGGAGGCAAGGGCCCAGCCCCACGTGAAGATCCTTCCGGTCCTGGGCGTAGGTCGGGTGCGCATCCTCTGGCGGTATATCTTCCCAGTGGTCCTTGGCCCGGTGTTCAGGCATTCGATGCTCCGGATACCGGGAATCGCGCTCGCCTTGGCTGCCCTGGGGTTCCTGGGCCTCGGCCCCCATCAGCCGTCGCCCGAGTGGGGCCTCATCCTGGCTGAGGGCATCAACTATGTGGAGCGCGCCCCTTGGGCCGTTGCCGCCCCGGCGTCGGCGTTGATCCTCGCCTCGATTCTGGCTGTTTCATTGTCGAGCGTGACGTGGTCGAGGGAACCAGCGAAGGGAAACCCGGCGAGCAGCTCCGATTGACTCATTCGAATATATGTTCGAAAATTGAAGCATGCCTTCTCGCCTGTCTTCCGCTTCGCCGGCCTCGCTGCGCGATGACTTGCAGGCGCGGATCCACCTCATGCAGGGCAAGCGCGGAAGCGAACGCTCGCTCCCCGTGCTCCCCTCACTCAGCAGGCTCCTCCCGGGTGGACTGCGGCCGGGAGCGGCGTACTCCATACAGGGATCCATGTCGCTGGCCATGGCCTTGTTGGCCGGCCCGTCACGCAATGGCTCATGGTGCGGAGTAGCAGGGCTGCCTGACTTCGGGGTCGAGGCGGCAGCGGGTTTCGGCGTTGCGCTTGATCGGCTGGTGCTGGTGCCTGACCCCGGGGCCAGTTGGACGCCGGTGATCGCCGCCATGGCGGACGTGCTCTCGGTGGTGCTTGCGCGTGCTCCGGAAAAAGTCGCACCCGCCGAGGCTGCCCGCTTGGGAGCCAGGCTCCGGGAGCGGAGTGCCGTCCTCCTTGTCCTGGGACCATGGCCGCAGAGTGAAGCTGTCTTGCAAGTGAATGGATATGAGTGGGCGGGGCTCGGACAGGGTAATGGACATCTCGCCAAGCAGGAGCTCGAGCTCGAAGTCGCACTGCGGGGAAGTTCCCGCAGGGCCTCCGTGGATCTTGCGGACAGCGGTCCGGTAGATCTGTCCCGCCATCGGATGGGAGCATGATGCTGTTTCAGCTTGAAACCCCGGTCCGCGCGTTGGTGACATGGTTCCCGGATTGGCCCCTCGTCGCCGCCCGCTTGGCAGATGCCCTCCCGCCTGATGTGCCTGCGGCAGTCATAGGCCAAGGTGTCATAGCTGCTTGCTCCGCGGAAGCCCGGGCAGAGGGAGTGGTCCGGGGCTTGCGGCTGAGGGAAGCACAGACCCGTTGTCCTGAACTGGTGGTATGTGCCGTTGATCCTGTGCGGGATGCGAGGGAATTCGAGCCTGTGGTCTCGTCGCTCGAGGAACGGACTCCTGGAGTGGAAGTGCTTCGCCCCGGCCTATGCGCTATCCGGGCCAAGGGTGCTGCCCGGTATTACGGCGGAGAAGAAGCGGCCGCAGGTGCTGTGCTTGAATCGGCCGACCGCCTCGCCGTGGAGGCCCGGGTGGGGATCGCCGATTCCGTGTTTGCCGCCGAGCAAGCAGCCCGGAGCACCAGCGAACTCTCTGCTGTTCTTGTGCTCCCGCCGGGTTCTTCCCGGGATTTCCTGGCTCCATTTCCGGTGGAAGTACTAGGCCAGCCGAAGCTTGCTTCCTTGCTCAAACGCCTTGGCATCCTCACTTTGGGGAATTTCGCCGATCTTCCCGCTGCAGATGTCCGGGCACGTTTCGGGGCTGCCGGAATCATTGCGCACGCCCTGGCAAGCGGCCAGGATCCCCGCAAAGTGATCCCCCGCACTCCCCCGCGGAAACTGGATCAACGGGCGGAATTCGAACCCGGCCTGGACCGGGTTGACCAACTCGCCTTCCAGCTCCGCGCCACGGCAGATGCTTTCGTCGCCGGAGTGCAGACGGAGGGCTTGGTCTGCACGGAGCTGAGGGTTCTCATCACTGACGAAGCAGGGAGCCGCTCCGAGCGGACGTGGGGCCATCCCCGCCATTTCACGGCCAGCGACCTCGTGGACAGGGTGCGTTGGCAGCTTCAGTCACAGCCCCCTGCCCACACCAGCAATAAGGCAGTCAACGGTGGAATGAGCGACGGCGGAATGGCCCGCGGCGGGCTGTCGTCACCGGTCACGCGGGTCGAGTTCGTCCCCATCCGGGTGGACTCCATCGCCCATCATGGGCGGGCGCTCTTTGGAGACGGAGCCGAGGAGCAGATTCATCATGGACTCAGCCGGATCCAAAGCATGCTGGGGCATGAGGCCGTAGTAGTGCCCGCGATCTCCGGAGGCCGGCTGCTGGCCGAGCGTCGTCGTTTGGTTCCTTGGGGAGATGCCTTGCCCGCGGGAGCAGCCGACTTGGCCTCCAGACCCTGGCCCGGCAGGATTCCAGACCCGCAGCCCGCCACGGTGTTCGCTTCCCTCATCCCTGTCCTGTTGCTTGATGCGGACAAGGAAAAAGTCCGCACGGACCATCGTGGCGGATTGCTTGCCCCGCCAACGTGGTTCTGTCCCACCGGAGACCCTGCACGACGCCGGTTGGTGATTCAGTGGGCAGGACCCTGGCCGCTGAAACAGCGGTGGTGGGACTCCTCCCATCGCCTTGAAGCGGACCGCTTCCAGCTTGTGGACGGAAACGGAGAGGCGTGGCTCCTTCTCCTGGACGAGCAGAACTGGTGGGCAGAGGCCCGCTACGACTGAATAGCCAGAGTCGAACACCGAACTTTAGGCAGGAGTTAAAGATGGCTTGGAACAACCCGTCAATCCCGTGGTCGGAGTTCGAACGCACGCTTTCAGACCGGCGCGTGCCGGAGATCGGCAAGGCCAAGGGAGACGGCGGTGACAGCCCCGCATGGTCAAGGAAACGCGGACCTTACCGTCCGGTCCCCCTCGATCCCGCAAGGGTCGTGTCCAGGGCGGGTGCCGCCGTCGTGCCTTATGCCGAACTACACGCGCATTCGCACTACAGCTTCCTGGACGGCGCCTCATCACCCGAAAAACTTGTTGAGGAGGCCGTCCGGCTGGGCCTCCATGCCCTCGCACTGACCGACCACGACGGCTTCTACGGGATCGTGCGAATGGCCGAGGCCGCCGAAGCCTACGAGCTGAAGACCGTGTTCGGCGCTGAGCTGTCGCTCGGACTCAGCAAACCCCAGCAAGGGGAAGCCGACCCCGAAGGTGACCATTTGCTCGTCCTCGCACGCCAGGAAGAGGGCTACCACCGCTTGGCAGGGGCGATGACGTCCGCACATCTGGCGGCCGATGCCGAGAAGGGCCACCCCATCTACGACCTCGACGAGCTGGCGCATTCCCTGAGGGACCACTGCTTGGTGCTGACCGGATGCCGCAAAGGCTCCGTCCGGAGGGCCCTCATGAGCGACGGCGAGCAAGCCGCTGCCTTTGAAGTGGAGGCCTTGATCAAGAGATTCGGGCGGGAAAACGTGGTGGTCGAACTCTTCGATCACGGGAATCCCCTCGACAGCAGCCACAACGACGCCCTGGTCCGTATTGCCGAGCGCGCAGGCATCCCTTTCATCGCCAGCAACGCCGTACATTATGCGTCCCCGGAGGGATACCCGCTGGCAACGGCCATGGCGGCTGTCCGGGCACGCCGCAGCCTGGAGGAACTGGACGGTTGGCTGCCGGCAAGCAGCGGCGCCCATTTGCGGAGCGGTTCCGAGATGGCAGCACGGTTCGCCCGCTACCCCGGCGCGGTCGAACGGACTGTCCAGATCGCTGACGAGCTAGCGTTCCAGTTACGGGCCGCCCGCCCGAAGCTCCCCAAGCTCGATGTTCCTGCAGGGCACAGCCTTATCACTTGGCTGCGGCAACTGGTTGAAGAAGGCATCAGGGACAAATACCCGGACGCCGACGAACGGGTCCGTAGCCGGATCGAGCAGGAACTCGCAGTGATCGAGGCGAAGGACTTCCCCGGTTATTTCCTGATTGTGCACGACATCGTCCAGTTTGCCCGTTCCCGCGGCATCCTCTGCCAAGGCAGGGGTTCCGCGGCGAACTCGGCCGTCTGCTACGCGCTGGGGATCACCGCCGTCGACAGTATTTTCTACAACCTTCCGTTTGAACGTTTCCTCTCCAGCCTCCGCGAGGAAGAACCGGACATCGACGTCGATTTCGACTCGGACCGGCGGGAAGAAGTCATCCAATACGTCTACGGCAAGTACGGACGGTTCAACGCGGCCCAAGTAGCGAATGTCATCAGTTACAGGCCGAAGAACGCCGTCAGGGACATAGCCAAAGCTCTCGGCTACAGCCAGGGCCAGCAGGACGCCTGGTCCAAGCGGCTCGATCACTGGGGCGATCTCAGTGAAGGAAAGACCAATAACATCCCGGCCCCGGTCCTGGACCTTGCTGATCAGATACTGGGCTTCCCGCGGCACCTGGGCATCCACTCCGGCGGCATGGTCCTCACCGAGCGGCCTGTCGGCGAGGTGGTACCCATCGAGCGTGCCCGGATGGAAAACCGCACGGTCCTGCAATGGGACAAGGACGATTGCGAATGGATGGGCCTGGTCAAATTCGACCTCCTCGGCCTCGGAATGCTCGCCGCCCTGCAGTACTCCTTTGATTTGATCGACAAGCATTTCGGGGAGCGTTGGACAATCGAGACCATTCCGCGGGAAGAACCGGCTGTCTACGACATGCTCTGCCGGGCAGACTCGATCGGGGTGTTCCAAGTGGAATCACGGGCCCAGATCAGCACGCTCCCGCGGCTGAAACCGCGGGAATTCTACGATCTGGTGGTCGAAATCGCGCTGATCCGCCCAGGTCCCGTCCAAGGCGGCGCTGTCCACCCGTACATCCGGCGCCGTGCGGGCACGGAAAAAATTACGTATCTTCATCCATTGCTGGAGCCAGTGCTTAAGCGGACCTTGGGTGTGCCCTTGTTCCAGGAGCAGCTGATGCAGATGGCAGTTGCCGTGGGCGGCTGCACTGCCGAGGATGCGGACCTGCTCCGCCGCGCGATGGGCTCCAAACGGGGCCGGGAGAAGATCGAGTCGCTCGAGGCCAAGCTCTATGCGGGGATGGCGGCCAACGGGATCAGCAAAGACGACGCCGATGCCATCTACGCCAAGATCCAGGCCTTTGCGAACTTCGGTTTCGCGGAATCCCACTCCTTGAGCTTCGCGGTGCTGGTCTATGCAAGCTCGTGGCTGAAGCTGCACTATCCCGGCGCATTCCTCGCGTCCCTGCTTCGGGCACAACCCATGGGCTTCTACTCCCCGCAAACCCTCGTGGCGGATGCCCGCAGGCACGGGGTCCAGGTGTTGCGCCCGGATGTACTGCATTCCCTTGCAGAGGCGACCCTCGAAGCGCTCGACGAGGCTACAAGGGCCGAAGCGGGCCAAGTGGGCGGCATGGATTCCTGCTTGGACTTCCACCAGCCGGAGATCGGCCTCTTCCAGCAGGATCGACCACGCGAGGACCACCTGCACCGGCGGGATGGCTCACGCGCGGTGCGGTTGGGGCTCGACGGCGTCACGTCCATCGGGACCGAGGTGGCGAAGCGGATCGTCGCCGAGCGTGAGGAGCATGGCGCCTACCAGGACATGGCGGATCTGTCCCGCCGCGCGAATCTCAGCGCGGACCAGCTGGAGGCACTCGCTTCAGCCGGCGCACTCGATTCGCTGGGGATGAACCGCCGCGAAGCACTGTGGCAGGCCGGCGATGCCGCGCTCGAGCGGGAAGGACAATTGCCCGGGACCCACGTCGCGGTTCAGCCGCCGCTGCTGCCCGAGCTCTCGCCCCTGGAAAATGTTGCCTACGACATGTGGGCCACGGGCATCAGCACCGATGACCACCCGATGCGCCATGCCCGCGCAGCCCTGGATTCCAGAGGGGTGTTGCGCGTAGACCGACTCTCCCAGGTCGAGTCCGGCAGGCGTGTTGAGGTGGCCGGCGTCGTGACCCACCGCCAACGCCCCCAGACTGCGCAAGGGATCACCTTCGTCAATCTGGAGGACGAGAGCGGCATCCTCAATGTCATCTGCAGCGTCGGCCTCTGGAAGAGGCATCGCCGTGTAGCCCGGGAGTCATCCGCACTGATCGTCCGGGGTTTCCTTGAACGATCGCCGGAAGGAGTCACCAATCTCGTGGCAGACAAGCTGGAACCCTTGGTCCTGACCGTGAAGTCCAACTCCCGCGATTTCAGGTAGTCAGGAGTACCGCACGAGCCAGTTCCCGGTCGTGTTCATCCGGGAGCGGTACGTGTTGACCTTTGCTCAGGACCGTGATGCCGGAATCCGTGACGTTGTAGCCGCGCCGTCGGTCCAGGTCCGGATCCAGGCCGATGGTTGCGCCGGCTGGAACCCTGATGTTCTTGTCCAGGATGGCCCGCTTGACCACCGCCCCTTCGCCGATGGTGACGTTGTCCAGCAGCACCGAGTCGATAACGCGAGCACCACTGGAAATGAACGCATCGTTGGAAAGCACCGAATTTTCCACGAGACCGCCCGATACGATGACGCCGTTGGAAACAATTGAGTCCTGGGCCGTGCCGACGGTACCGCCTTCCCCGCGAACCATCTTGGCCGGAGGCGATGCGCTTTGCCGTGTGTAGATGGGCCAATCGGAGTTGTAGAGATTGAACACCGGTTCCGGCGAGATCAAGTCGAGGTGTGCCTCGAAGTATGAGTCGATAGTGCCGACATCACGCCAATAGTTGCGGTCACGGTCTGTGGACCCGGGGACATCGTTGCTTGAAAAGTCATAGGCGAACGCTTCGCCGCGGGAGACGAAATAGGGGATGATGTCACCGCCCATGTCGTGCTTCGTGTCTTGCCGCGTAGCGTCGTGCTCAAGTGCCGCCACCAAGGCATCGGCGTCGAAAACGTAGTTCCCCATCGATGCCAGGAACTGGGAAGGGTCTTCAGGAAGTCCACGCGTCGAAGCCGGCTTTTCCACAAATGCTGCGATCCTCTTGGCCGTGCCGTCGCTCGCATTACCGGAACTAGCGGCCTGGTCGACCTCGATCACGCCGAACTGGTCGGCCATGGCCAGAGGTTGACGCACGCCCGCTACAGTGGCCTTTGCACCGGAGCTGATATGGCTGCGCACCATGTGCTCGAAATCCATCCGGTAGACGTGGTCAGCACCAACTACTACGACGATGTCAGGACGGGCGTCCTCGATGAGGTTGAGCGACTGGTAGATCGCATTGGCGCTGCCGAGGAACCAGCTTTTGCTGACGCGCTGTTGAGCTGGCACCGACGCTACATAGTTGCCCAATTGTGCGGACATCCGCCACGTTTCTGAAATGTGCCGGTCCAGGCTGTGGGACTTGTACTGGGTCAGGACCACAATCTGCCAATAGCCCGAATTGGTTAGATTGGACAGGGCGAAGTCGATCAGCCGGTAACTCCCTGCGAACGGGACCGCTGGTTTGGCCCGATCTCCGGTAAGCGGCATGAGTCGTTTTCCCTCACCGCCGGCCAGCACAATCGCCAAGACCTTCTTCGAAGCCATCGTCACTCCCTTGTGTTTGATGTTGGCTTTGGATCTGCTCACCGCGCGTTGCGATGAAGCTCGGGGTGGAACGCGCCCCCGCTGCCCGATCCGGCAGCGGGGGCGCGCACTGTCAGGCGTTGGCGATCAGCCCCAGTTCGGCCTTGGAGGCCAGGGAGGGGTGCTTCGGGAAGACCCGGACGGTGTAGCCGAAGGATCCGGAGCGGTTGATCAGGATGGACCCCGTGAACAGGTGGCGCCCGTTGCCGAGGTCCTCTGTTTCGGTCAGCTCGACCAGAGCGACATCGTCCAGCTCGTCTCCGTCCTGGGCCCTGCCATACGCCACTTCAACTGACACGTCCTCGGGCGTGAGTTCATGGAGGGCGATGTAGGCGTTGACCTGGAGGGTGTCCCCGATCTGGGGCTCCTCGGAGACGCCGACGGAGTCGACGTGTTCCACGATCAGTTGCGGCCAGGCGTTGCGGACCTTGGTGGTCCACGCCGCGAGCTCCTTCGCTTCCTTGAAGGAGGCCGTTCCCGCTTGCCGGCCGGCGACAGCTGCCGGGCGGTAGAGGGTGTTGACGTAGTCCTGGAGCATCCGGTCGGCCGAGACGGCCGGGCCAAGGTGGGCCAGGGTGTGCTTGATCATGGAGACCCAGTGCGTCGGGATCGCTTCCGGGCCGGACTGCGAGGGCCCGGCCGCGCCGGCTTCCGCGGAGACCGTGGAGCCGTAGAAGCGCGGGGCCACCTGGGTCTCCAGGAGCTCGTAGAGCGCGGCGGCTTCGATGTCATCGCGTTCGGTGGGTGAGGCGTCGTTGTTCGCGGTGGGGATCGCCCAGCCGTTCTCGCCGTCGTACATCTCATCCCACCAGCCGTCCAGGACCGAGAGGTTCAGGGAGCCGTTGATGGCCGCCTTCATCCCGGAGGTCCCGCAGGCCTCCAGGGGCCGCAGCGGGTTGTTCAGCCACACGTCGCAGCCCGGGAACAGGGTGCGGGCCATGGCGATGTCGTAGTTGGGCAGGAACACGATCCGGTGCCGCACGGCGGGGTCGTCGGTGAACTTCACCAGGTCCTGGATCATCTTCTTCCCGGCGTCGTCCGCGGGGTGGGACTTGCCGGCGATGACCAGCTGGATGGGGTGCTTCGGGTGCAGCAGCAGCGCCTTGAGCCGGGCCGGGTCCCGGAGCATCAGGGTCAGACGCTTGTAGGTGGGCACGCGCCGGGCGAAGCCGATCGTCAACACGTCCGGGTCCAGCACCGTGTCCGTCCAGCCCAGCTCGGCATCCGCCGCGCCGCGCTTCTTCCACGAAGATCGCAAGCGCTTACGCACGTCATCGACCAAGGCGGAACGCAACTCGCCGCGCAGGCCCCAAAGCTCGGCATCATCGACGTCGTAGATCTTGTCCCAACCGGTGGCGTCCACGTCAGTGCTGCCGAAGTACTTTGCGGCGAGCCGGCTCATCTTCGGATCGATCCAGGTGGGCACGTGGACACCGTTGGTGACGGAGGTGATGGGGATTTCGGAGTGGTCGAAGCCTGGCCAGAGCCCGGAGAACATCTCGCGGGAGACCACCCCGTGGAGTTTGGCCACGCCGTTGGCCCGCTGCGCCAGGCGCAGGCCCATGACGGCCATGTTGAAGACCGCGGGGTTGCCGCCCTCGTAGTTTTCCCGTCCCAGTTCCAGGACCTTCTCCACCGGCACGTCCGGGGCCAGGCCGGCGTCGAAGAAGTGCCTGATCTGCACGGCCTCGAAACGGTCGATGCCGGCCGGAACGGGGGTGTGGGTGGTGAACACCGTGGACGCGCGTCCGGCGGCCAGGGCCTCGGACCAGCTCAGCGGGGCCTCGGAGGACATGAGCTCCTGGATCCGTTCGATGCCCAGGAACCCGGCGTGGCCTTCGTTGGTGTGGAACACCTCCGGGGCCGGGGTGCCCGTGAGCCGCTGGTAGACCCGCAGCGCCTTCACCCCGCCCATGCCCAGCAGCAGCTCCTGCTGCAGGCGGTGGTCACCGCCGCCGCCGTAGAGGCGGTCCGTGATCCCGCGCGCGGCGTCGTCGTTGGCCGGAACGTTCGAATCGAGCAGCAGCAGCGGCACCCGCCCGACGTCGGCACGCCAGATGTGCGCCCGCAGCGTCCGGTCACCGGGCAACGGCAGTGCGATCAGGGCCGGCGAACCGTCTTCCTCGCGCAGCAGTGTCAGCGGCAACCCGTCGGGGTCAAGGACCGGGTAGGTCTCCTGCTGCCAGGCGTCCCGGGAAAGGGACTGCTTGAAATAGCCCGCCTGGTACAGCAGCCCGACGCCGATCAACGGCACACCCAGGTCCGAAGCCGCCTTCAGGTGGTCCCCGGCCAGGATCCCCAAGCCGCCGGAATACTGCGGAAGCACCTCGGTGATGCCGAACTCCGGCGAGAAATACGCGATGCACGCCGGAGCGTCCGGACCCAGGCCCTGGTACCAGCGCGGCTCGCTCAAATACCGGTCCAGATCCGCAGCCGCGTGCTGCACACGCTCTACGACTGCGGCGTCCGCTGCGAGCTCATGCAGTTCCTCGCGGCTGACCAAGCCCAGGAAGGTCATCGGGTCATATTTGCTTTGTTCCCAGGCCTCGGCGTTCAGCGCGGAGAACAATTCACGTGTCGGCAAATGCCACGACCAGCGCAGGTTCTTCGCCAATCGTGCCAACGGGGCGATTGCTTCCGGCAGAACCGTTCGTACAGTGAACCGTCGAATCGCTTTCACTTCCGGCCACCTTCGAACGCGGACAGAGCCGGTGTGGTCAACGTTTCCATGCGGGTACCTCCAAGAGGTTGTTGTGATGATTGGGGGATGTTGGCTAAGGGGTGGGGCGCTCGGTGAGGAGGTTTCTACGGACACCACCAGCGCAGGGCAAGCGCTTACATATTTAGAGCGGGCAACATTGGCCCCTCCGGCGCCCCGTCCTGAAACTCAGACGCAGATGGTGGTCGCCGGCTTCCGTCCTCGCACTATTCCGGGCCTTGTCGGCCCTGTAATAAGGGGACGCGGTTGCTCGTGGACCCGTTGCGAAAGCTTAGGAATTCCCGTTCAGGGCGGGCTGACATCGACCGCAATTTCAACTCGGGGTATTGGTACCGAATGATTCCAAGCACGACTTACTTCCTTAGTCTCCGGGAACACTGATCGGTGACCATCCGCCATGTTGTATCAGGAGGAATCCCATCGCCGTTCGTCGACGCGCCTTGTCGACGCGGGTCGATGGCTCGACAGTAGTTGGCGGCGCAACGGTGTGTCAAATGTCACAATCACGTGTGATGGAACCGCGTAATGAATGCCTCGAATTCGCGGATTGCACCCGGCGGCGCGGTGATTCTATGGCTGGGTGGCGCGTGCCACGGCGGTGCTCCCGCGCAACGTCAGCACCGGTTCAGCGAGCCATTGCAGGGCATCTGCGCCCTCGCTCCTGAGGCGCCGGGTGAGGAATTGTGCTGCCTCGCGCCCCATGACGCCGGGTTCGGCGGACGCCGTCGTCAGGGCTGGCATGAAGCGCTCCGCTGAGCCGGCACTGGTGTTGATCGCGACAATGGAGAGAGACTCGGGGACTCGCCAACCGTGGGCCGCCGCCGCACCCAGAAGGCCTGCAGTAGCCGCTTCGTTGATCATCACGAGTCCGGTTGTTTCCGGGGACGCCTCAAGAATCCGTCCGAACACCTCGCGGCCGCCGGCAAGCGAGCTCGTTGCCGGGAACAGCCGAGCAGTGATCCCGTGCCGCGATGCGGCAGCTGCCACGGCATCCCAGGATCGGACCATCGGGCCGTATCCGCTCTCCAAGGACTCACGCGAATGCGTCACGAGGCCGATTTCCGTGTGCCCCAGGCTGGCGAGGTGCGACACTGCGAGCTCGCCCATGGCTTCAAAATCCGCGTCCACGAATGTCAAGCCCGCGGCATCCGCGGGCCGTCCGATCGTGACGAATGGAACCCCCGTTTCCAAAAGGACTGGAATCCGTTCGTCGAATGACCTGACTTCCATAAGGAGGATTCCATCCACCAGGCCTTGGGCCACGATCCGCTGCATCTCGCCCAGGTCGTCGGGGTCCATTGGCCACAGAAGAAGATGGTATCCGTCAACGCGCGCTTGTTCGGCAGCACCTTGGACGTATTCGAATTCCGTGGTGTTCATGCCTTGCTCCCCGACCGGGAAAATCAAGGAGACAATTCCGGTCCGTTTGCCGGCCAGACCCTGGGCGAGCAGGTTCGGCGTATAGCCAAGGTCGGACATGGCCCGCAGGATGCGCTCACGCGTTTCGGGCGCAATCGGCCGGACACCGCTGAGGGCATAGGACACGGTGCTCCTGGAAACGCCGGCTACCCGCGCAACATCGGCCATAGTTACCAAGGACTATCCCCCTGTATTGTCGGTGGCTGGTCAGCGATGGGCCCGCGAATCGCCGCAGTCCGCCAGGCGGCGATGCCCACCAATAGTAAACCGTAATCGGTTGGTAAAGTGACGCAGACATGCTGAACCCACTGTTGCATACACTCGGCGGCTACGCGAGGGTGCGCTCGGCCATTCTCGAGTACCGCGTGCTTAAAGCAACGCGGGGTCACTTACGGCCCATAAAGTCCGCTGGGACGGGCCGTAAGTGACCCCGCGTTGCGCTAGCCCCGGGAGCAGCCAGCGGCGGGACACACAAAAGGGAACCACCAGATCTGGTGGTTCCCTTTTGGTAAATGGTGGAGCTGAGGGGACTCGAACCCCTGACCCCCTGCATGCCATGCAGGTGCGCTACCAGCTGCGCCACAGCCCCATATTTTCGCCGCTTCAGAGACCGTGAACTGGCTTGAAAACCTCATCCAGCTTTCGGATTCCTCCGAAGCAACTCAAATATCTTAGAACAGCATTTCCGAAAATTCCAAATCGGGCATATTCAGTTGGTTTGCGGCTTGGCGCCTAGGATTCCTCGACGGCAGGAGCCTTCGCCGAGGCGTCGTCACCGAGTTCCAGGTCCACAACCGGGCAGTCTTTCCACAGGCGTTCCAGCGCGTAGAAGACCCTGTCCTCGGAGTGCTGGACGTGCACCACGATGTCGGCGTAGTCCAACAGGACCCAGCGGCCTTCGGAACGCCCTTCGCGGCGTACCGGGCGGAGGTCCTGCTTGAGCAGTTCTTCCTCGATGCCGTCGACGATGGCGTTGACCTGGCGTTCGGTCGGGGCCGAGGCGATCAGGAAGACGTCAGTCAGGGCCAGGCGTTCGCTGACGTCCAAGGCGATGATGTCCTCGGCCAGCTTGTCCGCTGCCGCGCGGGCGGCGTGGCGGGCCAAGAGGACGGATTGTTCATGTGCAGTCACGGGACTCCTTGTATGCGGCTTCGAGAATGAACGAAGCCTGTTTGGTGGCAAAAGCCGTTATGGTCAGCGGGAAAGTCCGCTGGTGATCATGATGATGCCCGCGATCAGGGCGATGGCTCCGATGCCAACGAGTCCAAGGACCAGAAGCCGGGTACGCTTGGCGCGCCCAAGTCCCGCCGTCGCGGCGTCGAGCGGTTCAAGTCCGTAAGCCGAACTTGCCGAAACGGGCGGATGTTCGGCCGCTTCCGCGAGTGCCCCACCGTCCGATGCGGAGCCCGACGCCGGGCGTCGACCAGCCGCTTTCGCAGCGGCCTCGGCGCGCGCCAGCACTCCTGCCCGGCCGCGCAGGCTCCGTGGCTTGCCCGACGCCGACTGCCCAGGCTTCAGTTTCGGAGCGGGGGACGTCACAAGGGGAACAAAGGTGGTGCCGGGCGGCTTCATGACGGGACGTTCGAGTCCCGGAACCTTCACGAATTCCAGGGGCGTCACCATGGCCAGGTTGCTGGCCACAGAAGGTTCAGCACGGACCGGACCAGCAGGACGGCTGTTCTGCTCAGCGAGCTTCTGCTTGGCCATCGCCCTCTTGTTGAGGATCGCCTCGCGTTCAGCCTGGGCGATTTGTTCAGCCAAAGCAACCGGATCGGCCGGCTCAGGGTCGGTTCCGGACACCTCGGATTCAGCCGCCGGGACTTTCTGCACGGCTGATTCCATTGCCGCGATGTGCTCAAGCTTGTTGGACTGATTGTTCGCCTGGGCAGCCAAGAGCTCGCGGGCCATCAAGGCCTGTTCCACCGTCATTTCCGGTGCACCGGGAGGAGGGCCTGCCGTAACGCGGACACCGCCGCCAGGCAACACGCCCGGGCGTTCAGGGCCGGGCTGCTGCTTGCCGGGAGTCTGCGCCAGGCTGCTGGATGTCCTCGGCCCGGATCCTGGTGCGGCCACCACGGGGATCGCCGAGGTGCCGGGGGCAACCTCCTCCTGCAATTGCTGCAGGCGCAACTGACGGCGCGTGGGTGGACCGCCGCGGGAAAGCTGCTGCTCCTTGTCCGCGAGTTCCTTGATGGCGCGGAGGGCTGCACGGTCGCGTGCACGCGCCTGGGAAGAACGTTCCGCGGAGGGTTTGGCGTCCAGCGGAGCATCGGCCACCCGGCGCACCCGATTGGCCGAAGCTCCACCGGACGCGTGGTTGGCGTCGTCGGTGGTAACGGCCTCGGCTACTGCGGGACTTGCGCCGGTTTCTTCCAGGCGTGCGTCCCGGGCTCGTCGAAGCTCGCGCCGGCTAGGGATGGGGGGCTGTTCCTGGCTCATTCAAAACTCACTCGGTACGGGCTTGGTGTTCTGATCCGGTCATAGCATGCAGGGGCTCCCCCATGCCGGGTTTGCCCGAGTACAGCTTGTATTTGGCGATGTACTGGACCACACCATCAGGAACGAGGTACCAGACCGGATTGCCTGCACCGACGCGGGCGCGGCAATCCGTCGAGGAGATCGCCATGGCGGGCACTTCCAGCAGGCTGACGTCCTCCCTGCCCATGCCATCAAGGACATGACCAGGCCGGGTGACACCGACAAAGTGCGCCAAGGACCAAAGCTCGTCGACGTCTTTCCAGGACAGGATCTGCGCCAGGGCGTCCGCGCCCGTGATGAAGAACAGGTCCGCATCCGGCCTCTGGGTCCGCAGATCCCTGAGGGTGTCGATGGTGAACGTGGGACCGGGGCGGTCCACGTCCACGCGGCTCACCGTGAAATTGGGGTTGGACGCCGTGGCAATGACCGTCATCAAGTACCGGTGCTCAGCTTCGCTGACCTGCTTGTGCGACTTCTGCCAGGGCTGTCCGGTGGGCACGAAGACCACCTCGTCCAAGCGGAACTTGGCAGCAACCTCACTGGCAGCAACCAAGTGGCCGTGGTGGATGGGATCGAAGGTCCCACCCATTACGCCCAAGCGAAGTCGGCGCCCCGTTTCCTCGAAGGGTTTTGCGGCGGAAATGTTAGTGACCCAGCCCTGGGTGCTTGGCCGGGTGCTGCCGGTGCGGGTCTGAGTGCTCGTCGACTGCGTCGTGACGGTTGCCGAGATTCGTGTAGGAGACTGCCACGAACATCAGGACCAGCAGGATGCAGAACATGGAGATGCCGAAGACGAAAGGAGGAACCCACAACGGCGCCGGCGCCTCGCTTTCGCCCCCTTGAGCGAGAATGGAAATGGCGATCTGCTGAAACTGCATTTTCTCCCCTAGCGGTTCAAAGGATTTCGACGGCGGATCCTCCCACCGTTCAGGACTTCTGTTCTATGTTACAGCGTCGCTAGCCCCGGACTTGGCCTTCACCTTGGACGATCCACTTCGTGGTGGTCAGCTCGGTGAGGCCCATGGGACCGCGTGCGTGCAGCTTCTGGGTAGAGATTCCCACCTCGGCACCGAGTCCGAGCTCGCCTCCGTCGGTGAAACGCGTGGAAGCGTTCACGATGACCGCCGCGGAGTCGATGTCCGCAATGAACTTCTCGGCGTTCGCCAGGTTGTTCGTCAGGATGGCTTCCGTGTGGCCGGTCGACCACTTGCGGATGTGCGCGACTGCCTCGTCGAGGTTGTCCACCATCGCAACCGCGAGGTCAAGGTCCATGTATTCCGTGGCCCAATCGACGTCGTCGGCCGGGACTGTTTCCACGGAACCGGACAGCGCCGCTTGAATCCGCGGATCGACATGCAAGGTGACCCCGGCGGCGCGCAAAGCGGTGGCAACGGCGGGCAGCACAGTGGATTTCGAGTGCACCAGGAGAGTCTCCACGGTGTTGCAAACGCTTGGACGCTGGGTCTTGGCGTTAAGCAGGATATCGACGGCCATCTCTTCACCGGCGGATTCGTCGATGAAGATGTGCACATTGCCTTCGCCGGTCTCAATGACGGGCACGGAAGAGTTGTTCACCACAGTCTGAATCAGGTCCCGTCCACCACGGGGAATCAGCACGTCCACCCGGCCGCGGGCACGCATGAGGACGTTGGCGCCCTCGCGTCCGAATTGGTCCACGCTCTGGACGGCATCGGCCGGCAACCCAACGGATTCCAGCGCATCGCGGAGGATGGTCACAAGGGCTGCGTTCGTGTGCGCGGCAGCCGATCCGCCGCGCAGGATCACGGCATTGCCGCTCTTCAAGGCGAGCCCGGCGATGTCGACCGTGACGTTGGGGCGGGCCTCGTAGATCGCTGCGACTACTCCCATGGGCACGTTGATCTGGCGCAAGCGCAGTCCGTTGGGGAGGGTTTGGCCCCGGACGACGTTGCCGACAGGATCCGGCAAGCCTGCCAGGTTTTCAAGGGCAGCCACGAGGCCGTCGATGCGGGCAGGAGTCAAGGTCAGTCGGTCCAGCATGGCAGCGGAGGTGCCGTTGTTGCGGCCAGACTCAACATCCTTCGCGTTGGCGGCGAGGATTGACTCCTGCTGTTCCCCGAGGGCGGCGCAGATAGCGTGAAGGGCGCGGTCCTTCCAGGCACGGTTCGCCTGGGCCATACGACGCGCGGCCTGCCGCGAGCGGTCCGCGATCGAGTGCACGGCCGCCTCCACCTGCTCAGGGGTGAGCGGCGCGGTTCCCAGCTCCGGAGTTTCCGGCACCTGGGCGGCATTGCCGGAAGTCAGGGCGTCGGTCATCACAGGAGAATCAGGGGTAAGGGCCTCAGTCATTCTCCAAGTTTAGTGGAGCGGGAGGGCTGAACCAGTACGAGGTCGTCAACATGAACAACTACGCGGTCATATCCGCGGCCAAGGTCCTTGGCGAGTTCCTTGGTTGAACGGCCAAGCATGCGGGGAAGCTCTTCGGCGGAGTAGTTGACCAGCCCCCTGGCAATGACGGTGCCCTCGGCAGAAACCATCTCCACGGGATCGCCCGGCTCGAAGTCTCCCTGCACCGACGATATTCCGGCGGGCAGCAGCGATGTGTGGCGGTCGCGCACGGCTTTGACTGCGCCGTCGTCGAGCACTAAACGGCCCCGGACGGAAGCGAGGTGGGCCAGCCACAGCAGGCGCACGGGCTTGCGGTTGCCGTTGATGGCGAACCACGTGCCCACGTCCTCGCCGGCCAGTGCGGCGGCGGCATTGGCCGTGGACGTCACGAGGGCGTGGATGCCGGAGCCTGCGGCGATTGACGCCGCCTCCACTTTCGTGGTCATGCCGCCGGTGCCGACGCCGGCTTTGCCGGCCTTGCCGATGGTCACGCCGACCAGGTCGGCGGGACCGGTGACGAGCGGAATGCGCTTGGCACCCAACGACGGCGGACCGTCATACAGGGCGTCTACGTCGGAAAGCAGGACCAACGCATCCGCCCGCACAAGGTGCGCCACCAAAGCGGCCAGGCGATCGTTGTCGCCAAAGCGGATTTCGTGCGTTGCCACGGTGTCGTTTTCGTTCACGACAGGCACGACGCCGAGGTTCAGCAGACGGTCAAGCGCCCGGTATGCGTTGCTGTGCTGGGTTCGCCGCATCAGGTCATCCGCAGTCAACAGGACCTGGCTGACCGTGACCCCGTGCGCCGCGAAAGCCTGCGAGTAGCGCGCCATCAAAAGCCCTTGGCCCACACTGGCTGCAGCCTGCTGCGTGGCGAGGTCCTTGGGACGCTTGGCGAGCCCGAGCGGTGCTAGACCCGCCGCGATCGCACCGGACGAGACCAGGATGATCTCCGTCCCGGAATTCCGCTTCTCGGCCAAGGCGTGAACGAGGGCAGTCAGCGCTTTCTCCGAGATGCCGCCTTTGATACTGGTCAGCGAAGACGAACCTACTTTGACCACGATCCGCTTGGCGCCGGCCAGTGCCTGGCGTTCCGCGGCGTCGTCGCCTTCCGTGACTTCAGCGATACGGGCCGTGCTAGTCGTCATTTTCGGCTTCCAGGCCGCTTTCCTTCAGGGGCTGGGCTGCACGACGGCGGCTGACGGACTCCGTCCAGATGCCCGCCTTGCGCTCGGCTTCGAGCTCGGCCCGCGCGGCAGCCTTGGCCTCGCGTCGCTCGATCTGCTCATCGCGCTTCTGCGAACGTGTGGGACGGTCGCCGATGTCGGCAACACGGATGTCCGTGCCTCGAGGCGTCGCCAGGAGTTCGGCGCCCGCCATCATGGTGGGCTCCCAGTCGAACACGACGCCGTCCTCTTCACCGATCACCACGGTGTCGCCCGGAACGGCACCCATCTTGAACAATTCGTTTTCGATGCCGAGCTTGGCCAGGCGATCGGCCAGGTAGCCAATGGCTTCCTCATTGGTGAAGTCGGTCTGCTTGACCCAGCGGACCGGCTTCTCCCCCAGCACGCGGAAGAGCGGCTCGAGGTTCTTTTCTTCGCGGCGAATCTTGAAGCCGGACTCGTTGACGGCACGGGGGCGGAGGACGGGGGCTGCGACCTTGGGGGGCGCAATGGCCACGGCCCTGCGGGCGGCCATGACAATCTCGCCCATGGCGAAGCTCAGCTGGCGCAGGCCTTCATGGCTCGTGGCGGAAACTTCGAAGACGCGGTAGCCGCGCTGTTCCAGTTCGGGACGGACGAACTCTGCCATATCCCGGCCATCAGGCAGGTCCACCTTGTTCAGGACCACAAGCTTGGGGCGTTCGTTCAGGGGGACCACTTCGCCGTCGACACCGGCGTAGCTCATGTCCACGGCGTACTTGTCCAGCTCCTGCTCGATAATCGCAAGATCCGAGAGCGGGTCCCTGTCCGCTTCCAAGGTTCCGCAGTCCAGCACGTGCACCAGCGCGGCGCAACGCTCAACGTGGCGCAGGAAGTTGTGGCCCAGGCCCTTGCCCTCGCTCGCGCCTTCGATCAGCCCGGGAACGTCGGCAATGGTGAACCGGACGTCGCCGGCCTGGACCACGCCGAGGTTGGGGATCAAGGTAGTGAACGGGTAGTCGGCGATCTTGGGCCGCGCCGCTGACATCGCCGCGACAAGGCTGGACTTGCCTGCCGAGGGGAAGCCGACCAGCGCGATGTCTGCGATGGACTTCAGTTCCAGGACGATGTCGCTGGAGTCGCCTTCAATACCGAGGAGCGCGAAGCCGGGAGCCCGGCGCTTCTGCGAAGACAACGAAGAGTTGCCAAGGCCGCCCTGGCCGCCTGCAGCGGCGATGAACTCGGTGCCTTCACCGACAAGGTCAGCAAGGACAACGCCGTCCTTGGTCTTGACCACGGTGCCGTCCGGGACGGGAAGCACGAGGGTTTCGCCGTTCTTGCCGCCGCGCCAGTCGCCCATGCCCGGGCCACCGTTGGTTGCGTGGCGGTGCGGTGCGTGGTGGTAATCAAGCAAAGTAGTTGTCTGTGCATCGACGCGCAGGATGACGTCGCCGCCATTGCCGCCATTGCCGCCGTCGGGTCCGCCGAGGGGCTTGAACTTCTCGCGCTTAACAGAGACACAGCCGTGGCCGCCTGTTCCGCCGGATACGTGAAGTACTACCCGGTCTACGAAGGTCGCCACGTGTTTCTCCTCTATGTGGAAATTACTGCTTGAAATGCGTTTGCCGGCTGATGCGCCGCCGCCCGCCCTAGTAAATTCTAGTGCGGTTAAAAAGACAGATGGAGCGGGCCATACGGCCCGCTCCACCCGTTCAGAACGTGTTATTACTCTGCAGCTGCAGCAGCAACGATGTTCACTACGCGACGGCCACGGCGAGTACCGAACTCAACCGCACCTGCCTGCAGGGCGAACAGGGTGTCGTCGCCACCGCGGCCGACACCGGCGCCCGGGTGGAAGTGGGTGCCGCGCTGGCGGACGATGATCTCGCCTGCGGAAACGACCTGGCCACCGAAGCGCTTTACGCCGAGGTACTGGGCGTTGGAGTCACGACCGTTGCGAGTGGAGCTCGCGCCTTTTTTATGTGCCATTTGAAATGCCTGCCTTTAAATTCTGGGGAATCTGTTGAAAACCTGAACAGCAACCAGTGGTTACTTGATACCGGTGATCTTGATCTTGGTCAGTTCTTGACGGTGACCCTGGCGCTTCTTGTAGCCGGTCTTGTTCTTGAACTTCTGGATGACGATCTTCGGACCACGGAGGTCTTCGAGGATCTCAGCCGTAACCTTGACCTTGGCCAGATCCGCAGCAGCGGAGGTGACCTTGTCACCGTCCACCAGGAGCAGTGCGGGCAGCTCAAGAGTGCTGCCGGCTCCACCGGGGACGCGGTTCAGGGTTACGTAGTCTCCAACGGAAACCTTTTCTTGGCGGCCGCCTGCGCGGACAATCGCGTACACCACTTGGGCACTCACTTCTCTCGACGTTTATTACTAAATTTGCGTGCGGAACCCCGATCCGAAAACGGGCCTGGTTCACGCTGTGCCTCAACGCCGTGGACTCCGGTACGGAATCCATGAGTCATCCCTTGAACAGTTCCAAATGAAACGTCAATTCCAAATGAAAGGTCTCTAGGGGCATAACCCAAGTGTTGGCGTAAGCACCGAAGATCTAGATTACGCTAGTTTCGCCTTCGGCTGCAAATGAGGCCAGGTCCGGAGGCTGCCACGTGATGGCTGCCACAGACTGGCTATGCCGCCATCCGGTACCGTGCCCGTCCACCTTACCCTGCCCGCCGGGAAAAGCTCGGATCCTCACCCCGACACGCTGCGGCGCCTGCCGAAACAGCCCTTCATCCCGTCCCTCCGCGACAGGAACCAAGGTCAGCTGTGCAGCCTTGGAGCATCGAAGAACGCAGTTTCATAGCGGCAGGATTGGGAGAAAGCCTCCATCATGGCCGCGCGCTCGGCCGGTGAGGCAGCCTGCGCGGCGGCATCCGTGAGGTCGATCGCCTTGCGGGTGGCCTCTGCGAACGCCTCGTCTGCGTAGGTGCGCAGCCAGTCGGCGTAAGGGTGCTCGTCCGACGCTCCTGCCTGGACATAGCCACGGTGGAGCTGCTGTCCCACCTCGGCGTACAACCAGTAGCAGGGCAGTACTGCGGCCAGCAGCACGGCATAGCTGCCCGACGCCGACGCCGCCAGCAAGTGGTCCACATAGGCCTTGGTGACGGGGCCCAGTTCTCGGCTTCCCTGGCGTCCGCTAAGCCAATTCCGATGCAGCTCGGACTCGACTTCGAGGCACATCTGCGAGCCGCGGGCCCAGAACAGCTGTTCGTTTTCGCTGGGGGCGAGCGCACTTGCACGCGCCAGGACCCGGGAATAGCCGTTGAGATAGATGGCATCCTGCGACAGGTAATAGCTGAACTGCGCTTCGCTGAGCCCACCGGTTTGCAAGTCCTGGATGAAGTCCAGGCCATAAATGGCCGCAAGCTCCGATTGGGCGGCGTCCCACATCCGGACCGCGAAGTCCCCCGGCTGAAGGGAGTGCTGGAGAGTGTGGAAATGATGGATGGGCCCGTTGCCCTTCCCCACCTCCAGCCTCTCGGATTGGGTCAGCGCCTCCTGAAGCCAGGGCTTGACTTCATGCAGGGCAGACTCCCAATCGCCGAGCCGCGCTTTTGCCGTCGCCATCGCAGACGACAGGGAACATCCCGTGCCATGGCTGTTGCGGGTCTCCACGCGTTGGCCGGCGAATTCCACCACGTCCTGGCTCAGGACTCCCCCGGTGTTGACCAGCGCATCGGGGCAGCCGGATCCTTGCAGATGGCCTCCCTTCACCAGGACGGTGTTTCCGCAGGCAGCGGCCAGACGTTTGCCTTGCTCCAACGCCGATGCCCAGTCGGTGGCAACAGGCTCGCCAAGCAGCATGGCCAATTCAGGAAGGTTGGGGGTCACCAAGTCGGCGAGGGGCAGAAGTTCCCGCAGTGCGGTTTCAGCGGACTCCGCGAGGAGCCGGTCGCCACTGGTCGCGATCATCACCGGATCCAGCACGACGACGGCGGGGCGCGCCTCGCCGAGCCAGCGGCGGACTTCGTGGATGACGGCCGCGTCCCCGAGCATGCCGATTTTGACGGCATCAACGGTGATGTCGTCGCTAATGGCATCCAATTGCTGCCGCAGGAACTCCACGGGAGGCACGTGAACGCCGGTGACTCCCTGCGTGTTTTGTACTGTGAGTGCCGTGATGACGGCCATGCCGTAACCGCCGTTGGCGGCAATGCTCTTCAGGTCAGCTTGGATCCCGGCACCGCCCGACGGATCCGAGCCGGCAATGCTGAGGACCCTGGGGATAGGGCGCTGGACGGCCTTGAGCGGGTAGACAGCCGAGTGTGCCGAAACAGTCATTCGAGACATCCCTTCGCCGGTGCTAACCGGACAGGTTCAACGGGTCTGGTCTCAGCCGGCTTGGTGCGCGGCACCCCGTGTCAGTCCCCTAGCTTAACCCGGATCACACCTCGCCCGCTGAAATCTCCCTTTGTAACCGCACTGTCGTGAGGTCCGGCAACTGGTCCGGCAAATGGGCCGGCAACGCCGAAGCCCCGGCGGTTTCCGCAAGAGCGGGAACGGCCGGGGCTTCGGACTAGGTACTGCGTTTAGAGTTCGGACTTGGGCACGCCGACTCCGAGAATGATCGGTTCTGCTGCCGCCGTCGGCTTGACCGGGGATGCGTCGGGCGCCTTGGCCTCGTGCGCGGCCCCACCGGAGGCAGCGGCTGCAACCTCGTGGTGCTCCACGTTGGTGGCGTTGGCGGCACCCTGGGCACGGCTGGCACTACGGTTGCGGCGGCCCCGGCGTCCACGCGAAGCCGACTCCAGGGATTCCCCGCTTGCAACGGCCGCGGGAGCCTCTGCGGGCGCTTCCCGGGACTCCGTTGCGGCCGTCGCGGTGTCCGGAGCTTCTCCGAGGCCCGCGAATGCCTGCGCCAACAGATCCAGGCTCATGGCAGGAGCGCCACTCGCCGGCTCTTCTTCGTGGTGGACGAAAGGCAACGCCACTTCCTCGCCGCCGAATCGCAGCACAGGCTTCGAGCGTTCCTCGCTACCCGAAGCAACGGCAGGAGCCGAGACCGGGGCCGCGGGTGCCTGCAGAGGGGTTGCTTCCGCTGCGTGCCCGTCGGCGAGCAATTCCGCCGCGTGGTGGAGTTCGTCGTCGTGCAGGTGGGCAGCGTGGGCCGCAGCCGCGATGGTCGCAAGGGCTGCGCGGGTGGCTGCCTGGCGGTTCGGATCAGTGGATTCCACGGAGTGGACCGGCACAGGAGGGGTGATCGGGAGCTCGGAAGTCCCCTGCCCTGTCCCCCTGCCGCGGCGGCGCTTGCGCTGCTCCGGGCGGACGGCCGGGAGTGACTCCGTGCGCGGGTGGTGGTGTTCAGCGGCCACCACGTTGGCCCGGCGATGCTCCACGGGCTCGTCATGCGTGACGATTCCGCGCCCTGCGCACGTTTCGCACTGCTCGCCGAAGACCTCAAGCAGGCCGGTGCCCATGCGCTTGCGGGTCATCTGGACCAATCCAAGCGACGTCACTTCCGCGACCTGGTGCTTGGTGCGGTCCCGGCCGAGGCACTCGACCAGGCGGCGCAACACGAGATCGCGGTTGGATTCCAGGACCATGTCGATGAAGTCGATGACGATGATTCCGCCGATGTCGCGCAAGCGCAGCTGGCGGACCACTTCCTCGGCGGCCTCAAGGTTGTTCTTGGTGACGGTTTCTTCGAGGTTGCCACCGCTGCCGGTGAACTTTCCGGTGTTGACGTCAACAACCGTCATGGCCTCGGTGCGGTCGATCACGAGCGAACCACCGGAGGGCAGGAAGACCTTGCGCTCCAATGCCTTGTGGATCTGTTCGTCCACGCGCCATGCCGAGAAGATGTCCTGATCCGACGTCCACTTTTCGAGACGTCCCACCAGATCCGGCGCCACATAGGTGACGTAGGCCTCGATGGTGTCCCAGGCTTCATCGCCGGAAACGATGAGCTTGGAGAAGTCCTCGTTGAAGACGTCGCGGACAACCTTGATGGTGAGGTCCGGTTCGCCGTACAGCAGTTCCGGGGCCAGGATCTTGGTAGATGCGGACTGGCTTTCGATGCCTTCCCACTGGGCCCGCAGGCGGTTGATATCGTGCGTCAGTTCTTCCTCGGAAGCACCCTCGGCGGCGGTGCGGACAATGACGCCCGCGTTCTCGGGGAGGCGGTCCTTGAGGATCTTCTTCAGACGGTTGCGCTCGACGTCGGGCAGCTTACGGGAGATGCCGGTCATGGAACCGCCGGGCACGTACACAAGGTAGCGGCCGGGAAGCGAAATCTGGCTCGTCAGGCGTGCGCCCTTGTGGCCCACGGGGTCCTTGGTGACCTGGACCAGCACGGAGTCTCCTGATTTCAGGGCGTTTTCGATGCGGCGCGGCTTGCCTTCCAGGGTGACGGCATCCCAGTTGACTTCACCGGCGTACAGCACGGCATTGCGGCCGCGTCCGATGTCGACGAATGCGGCTTCCATCGACGGCAGCACGTTCTGGACCTTGCCCAGGTAGACGTTGCCGATCAGGGAATCCTGCTGTGTCTTGGACACGAAGTGCTCCGCGAGCACGCCGTCTTCCAGGACACCGATCTGGATCCTGTCGTCGCGCTGGCGAACGATCATCTGGCGGTCGACGGACTCACGGCGAGCCAGGAATTCGGCCTCGGTGATGACCTGGCGGCGGCGGCCGGTCTCGCGGGACTCGCGGCGGCGCTGCTTCTTGGCTTCAAGGCGAGTAGAGCCCTTGACGCTCGTGACGCGGTCGGAGCTGCTGGTGGTCTCAACGTGTGCGCGGGGAGCGCGGACACGGGTGACAGTGTTGGGGGGATCGTCGTCTCCGCCGCCCGTCAGCTCCAGGTCCTGGTCACCACGACGCCGGCGCCGACGGCGACGGGAGGTCACGCCTTCTTCGAGCGCCTCCTCGGTACCGGCTTCTGCCTCGTCCTCGGATTCCGCAGAGGTTTCTTCTCCTGCTTCGTCACGCTCGGTGCCCCGGCGTCCGCGACGGCCACGGCTGCGACGCCGACGGCGGCTGCCGGCCTCGTCCAGTTCGTTGTCCTCGGAAACTTCCTCAGCTTCGGCCCGCGGTTCTTCTTCGACGACGGCCGGCCGGACAACTGCGCTCAGGTCCGGTGCCTGGAAGATCATGGACGTTACGGAGGCAGGCTCCAGGAACAGCGACGCGATCGGGCTCGCAGCTTCCGCCTCGGCGGCCGGCGCCTCGGTGGTTTCCTCGGGCGTAATCTCCGCAGCCGGAGCTTCTTCAGGCGCAGTCTCCGCAGCGGGCGCTTCCTCGGGCGCAATCTCCGCAGCGGGCGCTTCGACCGCTGCTTCTTCGGAAACGGGCTCGGCGCTCTTTGCCCTCGTCGTGCGACGGCGGCGGACCGGCTTTTCGGGGGCGGTTTCGGCCTCTGCTGCTACGTCAGGCACGACGGCGGCGGCAGCCTCCGTCGCCCCGCCAGCTTCCGTCGGAGCTTCCTCAGCGAAACCTGGCAACGGCTCCGGAGTTTCTACCTTCTTTCGAGCCCTGCTACGCCGGACAGGGGCCTTGGGCTCTTCGGTGTCCGCCGACTCGGCGAGCGGCTCAACGGTGGCTGCGGCAGCTCCGGCGTCGGGGGTTTCGTCCGCGGCGACCGTCTTCGGTGCCGCCTTGCGCCGGGTGCGGGTGACCTTCTTGGGTGTTTCAGTGGTCTCGGTGGACGCCGCATCTTCGGCGGCGGCTACAACTTGCTCGTTATCCATATGTGGCAACACTCCTGCCCTTGCGCAACCGCCACATCCGGTGCCCAGAGGGGCAATATTGTCAAAACCCGCAGGCGTTGACAGAAGTCAGTAGTAGTCTTTCCGGTTCGCACCAGCATGGGGGTGCGGCATCCACGGAAAGCCGGCTTCGCTCCAAACCCGTTGTTCTAATGCCACAACCAGGTGCCGTCCATTGTCACTGCGGGCCTACCGGGGATCATTGGATCCTGGGCATGCCCTGCATATGACTGGCGGTCTTGGGAACAAGATACCGGACCGGATTCCGCATGTGGATCGGCTTCCGGCCATGTTCATTCTCTCACACGCCCGCACTCCCGGCAGGAAGCACACCCTGAAAGCTTCCGTGCCGCCGCCCTCCCTGGGCAGAAGCTTTCAGCCGCCGCGGCTAGAATCCTCCCAAGAGCAGTCCCCGGCCGTGCGCCGGGCCTTCCAGAAAAGGACAGCCAACCATGCCGAGCCCCGCCAGCCCGAACCTGGCCAACAACGATGCCCGCTCCCGGCAGGAGAAGACCGGGAAAACCCCCGATGGGAAGGACGCCGCCGACGCAGCCTTGCCGCGCATGGTCCGCGACCGTCCCTTTGCGTGGCTTCTCCTCGCCACCGGCGCCATCGCGTGGCTTGCATCCGGGGCGCTCGTGCTGGAAAAGCTGCAGGTTCTGATCGATCCCAACCATGTAACGGCCTGCGACCTCAATCCCTGGGTATCCTGCGGCAGCGTCATGAAGACACCGCAGAGTTCAGTTTTCGGCTTCCCCAACATGTTCATCGGCATCGTCGCCTTCGCCGTGATCATCACCACCGCCATGGCGATCTTTGCCGGGGCCAAGTTCGCGCGTTGGTACTGGATCGGACTGCAAACCGGCATCACACTGGGCTTCATCTTCATCGTCTGGCTATGGTCCCAGGCACTGTATGTCATTCACATCCTGTGCCCGTTCTGCATGGTGGTGTGGGCCTGCATGATCCCGCTCTTCGTCTTCGTGACCATTAGGAACGTAGCGCACGGCGTCATTCCAGCGCCCGCACGCCTGGCCAAGATCCTCAGCGAGTCCGGTTGGATCATCTCCGCGCTGCTCTACGTTGGCGTGATCGCGAGCATTTTCTTCGCCTTCATCAATGTCTTCATCGGTACCTCGGGATACTGAGCACGTATCCCTCATTTGAGCCATTAACAGCCGAAGGGGCCCATGTTCGCGTGAACATGGGCCCCTTCGGCTGTATGGCGTGGCTGGAAGCTACGCGCCGAACCAGATCTTGATCTCGCGCTCGGCGGAATCCACCGAATCGGAACCGTGGACCAGGTTCTGCTGCACGGCCAGGCCCCAGTCACGGCCGAAGTCGCCACGGATAGTGCCGGGCGCCGCCGTCGTCGGGTCCGTGGTTCCCGCAAGGGAACGGAAGCCTTCGATTACGCGGTGGCCCTCGAAGATAGCAGCGACAACCGGGCCGCTGAGCATGAACTCGACGAGCGGCTCGTAGAACGGCTTGCCCAGGTGCTCTTCGTAGTGCTGCTCCAGCAGTTCGCGGGTGGCGTTGACCTTCTTCAATTCGGCCAAGGAATAGCCCTTGGACTCGATGCGGGCGAGGATGCTGCCGCTCAAGTTGCGGGCGACGCCGTCGGGCTTGATCAGTACAAGGGTGCGCTCAATGCTCACGGTTGCTCCAATGTTGAGTGTGTGGGTTTCCCAGCCAGTTTACGGGGTTTCGCTCAGGCGGACTGCCCGGCAGAGTCTTCCCCATGGGTGGCGTTCCATTCGGCTTGCTCACGATCACGCTGGGCGTTCTCGCGGTCGATCCGCATGCCGGCACGGATGCCGTACCACCAGCAGGCCGCGAACAGGACGCCCACCACGAACATCGTGGGCTCGACGAAGCCCGAAAGAACCAAGACCAGCTGCAATACCCAGCCGACACCGATGCCCCACGGCTTGCTGAGCACGGCACAGGCCAGGATCAGCACAACGCTCAGCGTAATGCCGAATGTCAGGATCAGCGCTGGCTGCACCTCTCCACGCTTCAGTCCAAAGACAGCCAAGGTGGCGAAGAACGCGACGAAGGCCTCCAGGAGCAGCACGGTCGAAGCGAACATCACCTTGGTGGAGCGGCGCTTCTTGGGCATCCCGGGCCGCCATTCGCGCTGGGCTTTGGTGAGTTTGGCCACGCTCAGGAACCAACCTTCCCGAGGAGCATACGGGCTTCGGCCACCACAGTGATGGAGCCCGTGACGAGGACGCCGCCAGCCAGGTCATCGTTTGCTTCGGCACGCTCCACGGCCCACTCGATCGCGTCATCCAGCTTCTCGGCAATGTGGACGTTATCCGCACCGAAGCCAAGGTCGACGGCGAGATCTGCCAGTTGCGCAGCCGGGATGGCCCGCGGCGAGCTGGACTGCGTGAAACAGAACTCCTCTGCCAATCCACCCAGGGATTCCTTGAGCTGCCTCAGGATTTCTTCCGCGTCCTTTTCCTTCAGGATTCCGAGGACAACCACCAGCTTGCTGAAGCTGAAAGCCTCTTCAATTGCCTCTGCCGAGACGCGGATGCCATCCGGGTTGTGGGCGGCATCCACGATGATCGTGGGAGCGGTGCGCACCACCTCGAGACGGCCCGGCGAGCTGACGTTGCCGAAAGCTTCCCGCAGCACGTCGCCGTCGAGTTCCTTCTCGCCTCCACCAAGGAATGCCTCCAGGGCAGCGACGGCGACTGCGGCGTTCTCGGCCTGGTGTGCGCCGTGCAAAGGAAGCAACAGGTCCTCATAACGGCCTGCGAGCCCCTGGATGGTCAGCACTTGGCCCCCGACGGCAACGCTGCGGGACTCGACGCCGAATTCGACACCCTCGAAGCGGAATGGCACGCCGGCCTCGCGCGCCTTCTCAAGCAGCACTTGCGCGGCGTCCACGGGCTGGGCAGCGCTGATCAGGAAGCCGCCCGGCTTGATGATTCCGGCCTTCTCGCGGGCGATATCCTCGGTGGTGTCGCCGAGGAGATCAGTGTGGTCGAGGGAAATCGGAGTCACAACGGAAACCTGTCCGTCACCCACATTCGTGGCATCGGTGATGCCGCCCAGTCCCACTTCAATCACGGCGACATTGACGGGTTGGTCCGCGAAGATCGCGAAGCCCAGAATGGTGAGGCACTCGAAGTACGTGAGCCTGGGCTGGCCATCGGCTTCGAGTTCCTTGTCCACGATCTCGAGGTACGGACGGATCTCGTCCCAGATCCGGACAAAGGTCTCATCGGAAACCGGCTCGCCGTCGATGCTGATGCGCTCGGTGACCTTCGACAGGTGCGGACTCGTGTAACGGCCCGTGCTCAAGCCGTGGGCACGAAGCCCCGCCTCGATCATGCGGGCGGTGGATGTCTTGCCGTTGGTGCCCGTGATGTGGATGATCGGGAACGCCTTGTTGGGCTCCCCCAGCACGTCCATGGCCCGGTAAAGGGGCGCCAGCCGCGGCTCCATTTTGTTTTCCGGGGCGCGGCCCAGGAGTTCGGCGTAGACGCTTTCTACGGAGAATTCGTCGCTCATGTTCTAGGCCTCGATCTTGGTAACGGTGATCTGCGGCTCGACGGCGTCGCCGGAGACGACGGGGTCGAGCTTGAGGGACAGGGTTTCGGTCTTGACCAGCTCTTCGTTGGCGCGCAAGGCGTCAACAACGTCGTGGACTGCCAGGACTGTGGTGTGGATGCGGTCGCTGACGTTGAGTCCTGCGTCCTTGCGGGCCTGCTGGATGGCACGGACCATGTCCCGCGCCAGGCCTTCGGCAGCCAGTTCCGGAGTGACTTCGGTGTTCAGGACCACGAAGCCACCGCCCGGAAGGACAGCGACGGCCGCGGACGAACCGTCAGCAGATTCCGCGACGACGGTCTCAAGCGTGTACTCCTGCGGTTCCAGCTCAAGGCCGCCTGCCGTGACAACCCCTGCATCGGAAACAGACCAGTCGCCGGACTTGGAACCCTTGATGGCCTGCTGGACGTTCTTGCCCAGTCGCGGACCTGCCGCGCGGGCATTGACCACGAGTTTCTGTTCGATGCCGAATTCCTCCGGCGACGCCGTGGCGGCGTCGAGGAGGCGGACGGAACGCAGGTTCAGCTCATCCGCGACGACGGCGGCGAAGCCTTCCAGCGCATCAGCACCGGGTGCCACCACCGTGAGCTCCTGCAGCGGCAGGCGGACGCGAAGGTTGGCGGCCTTGCGCAGGCTGGAACCCGTGGAGCAGATCTGCTGGACACGGTCCATCGCCTCAACGAGTCCCGGGTTTGCAGGGAACAGCGAGGCCTCGGGCCAGTCAGCCAAGTGCACGGAGCGCCCACCGGTCAGGCCGCGCCAAATCTCCTCGGAAACGAGGGGAAGCAGCGATGCCGAGACACGGCAGACGGCCTCGAGTGCCGTGTAGAGGGCGTCGAAGGCGTCGGTGTTCTCGTCGAAGAAACGCTGACGGCTGCGGCGGACGTACCAGTTGGTAAGCATGTCCAGGTAGCTGCGCAATTCATCGCAGGCTCCTGAAATGTCGTACTCGTCCAAGCTGGAAGTGATGTTGCGGACGAGGTCGCCGGTATTTGCCAGCAAGTACTGGTCCAGCGTGTCCGTGTAGCCGTCGTAGCGCAGTTTGGCGTCATAGCCGGCGCCTGTCCCATCCACTGTGTGGGAAGCGTTCGTGTACAGCGTGAAGAAGCTGTAGACATTCCACAGCGGCAGGATGACCTGGCGGACGCCGTCGCGGATTCCCTGTTCGGTGACTACGAGGTTGCCGCCACGCAGGATGGGGCTGGACATCAGGAACCAGCGCATGGCGTCGGAACCGTCGCGGTCCAGGACCTCGGAGACATCCGGGTAGTTGCGCAGGCTCTTGGACATCTTCTGCCCGTCGGAGCCCAGGACGATGCCATGGCTGATCACATTGCGGAAGGCCGGCCGGTCGAAGAGTGCCGTGGACAGGATGTGCAGCATGTAGAACCAGCCGCGGGTCTGCCCGATGTACTCGACGATGAAGTCTGCCGGGTTGTGGGTGTCGAACCATTCCTCGTTCTGGAACGGATAGTGCACCTGGCCGTAGGGCATGGAGCCCGAGTCGAACCAGACGTCCAGGACGTCCTCGACCCGGCGCATGGTGGACTGGCCCTCTTCCGGCGAGCGCGGGTCGTCCGGGTTGGGCCGGGTGAGTTCGTCGATGAACGGGCGGTGCAGGTCAACTTGGCCGTCGTTGTTCATCGGAAGGCGGCCAAAATCGGCTTCCATCTCGGCGAGCGAGCCGTAGACGTCGGTGCGCGGATATTCGGGGTCGTCGGACTGCCACACCGGGATGGGCGAGCCCCAGTAACGGTTGCGGCTGATGGACCAGTCGCGGGCGTTGGCCAGCCATTTGCCGAACTGTCCGTCCTTGACGTTGCCCGGGATCCAGTTGATCTCCTGGTTCAGTTCGGACATGCGGTCCTTGAACTTGGTGACCTCCACGTACCAGGAGGACACTGCGCGGTAGATCAGGGGGTTGCGGCAGCGCCAGCAGTGCGGGTAGCTGTGCTCGTAGCTGGCCTGTCGGACCAAGCGACCGCCGGAACGCAGTGCCTGCGTGATCGGCTTGTTGGCATCGAACACCTGCAGCCCGGAGATTTCGGCGAGCGGTCCGTGCGCGAACAGGTGGAGGAACTTGGCGCCTTCGTCGACGGAAAGCACCACGGGGATACCCGCGTCCTCACAGACTTTCTGGTCGTCTTCACCGTAGGCCGGGGCCTGGTGAACGATGCCCGTACCGTCGGTGGTAGTGACGTAGTCCGCCACGAGGAAGCGCCAGCCGTTCTGCGTGCCGTATTTCTCGGTGTCGGAGAAGTAGTCCCAGAGCGGCTCGTATTCCAGTCCGGCCAACTCGGTGCCCGTGTAGCTTGCCGTGACGGCGGCGGTGGCGGCAGCACCGCCATCGGCACCATCACCGTACCCCAGATCCTTAGCGTAGGTGCCGAGAAGATCGGCGGCCAGCAGGAAGCTGCCCGTCACCGGAGCCTCCGCGGAGGCGGCCTTGATCCCGTTGGGACCGGCCGGAACCACGGCGTAAGAGATGTCGGGCCCGACGGCGAGCGCCAGGTTGGTGGGCAGCGTCCAGGGGGTCGTGGTCCACGCGAGCGCCTGCACGCCTTCAAGGGACTTGGAGAGTTCCGACTCCCCTGCCTTGATGGGGAAGGTCACGGTGACGGTCTGGTCCTGGCGGTTCTTGTAGACATCGTCATCCATGCGCAACTCATGGTTGGACAGCGGCGTCTCGTCCTTCCAGCAGTACGGCAGGACGCGGTACCCGTTGTAGGTGAGGCCCTTCTCGTGGAGCTGCTTGAAGGCCCAAAGGACAGACTCCATGTACTCGACGTTGAGGGTCTTGTAGTCGTTGTCGAAGTCCACCCAGCGTGCCTGGCGCGTGACGTAGCTCTTCCATTCGTCTGCGTACTTCATGACGGAGGCACGGCAGGCGTCGTTGAACTTGTCGATGCCCATCGCCTCGATCTGGGTCTTGTCCGTCATGCCCAGTTGCTTCATGGCTTCGAGTTCAGCGGGCAGGCCGTGGGTATCCCAGCCGAAGCGCCGTTCGACGCGCTTGCCGCGCTGGGTCTGGTAACGGCCTACCAGGTCCTTGGCGTAGCCGGTCAGGAGGTGGCCGTAGTGGGGCAGTCCGTTGGCGAAGGGAGGACCGTCGTAGAAGACGAACTCGTTGCTGCCGGGGTGCCCGCCGGGCAGATCAGCGCTGCGGTTGTCGATGCTGGCCTGGAAGGTGCCGTCTTCATCCCAGTACTTCAGGATGCGCTCTTCGATCTCCGGGAACTTCACGGAGGCGGACACGCCTGTTGAGGTGCCGGACGGAGTTGTGGAGGCCTTGGGGTAATACGTCATCTCTTCATCCTGGGTTGAGCCGGTGAACACAAAGTTTCATTCAGGATGCGAGGACGGCGCCAGCTGCGTTGTTTCCAACAGCGCCGGTACCGCGGTACCACCTCACTTACCGGCGCCAACTCTGCTCCTTTTGGAAAGGAGTGATCCGGCGTCGGCCGCTCATTGCTGCTGTGACGGGCTTACCCGTCCGGTTCTACTGACTCCCGTAGTGGCGGGGGCGTTCTTCCGGAAGCTCACCGGTGATGTCCGGGTCAAAGCTTGTGCCACAAGTCTAGCGGCAGCGGCGCCGCGAGCTCCACTTGGGGGATGGGGCGCGCGACGCCGGGACCTTAGCCTTTGCGGATCAACTTGTGGGTGGCGGCCTGCGCCACCGGGCGGACGATAATCTCGTCCAGGTTGATGTGGTGCGGCAATGAGACGGCGTACTTGACGACGTCGGCGACGTCTTCCGGCGTGAGCGGCTTCTCGACGCCGGCGTACACCTTGGCTGCCGCTGTGGCATCGCCGAGACGGTTGAGCGCGAATTCCTCCGTGCGGACGAGCCCGGGTGCCACCTCGATGACGCGGATGTTGTTCTCGGCTTCCTCCAGGCGCAGGGCGCCGGTCATGGCGTGCTGGGCGAACTTGGCCGCGTTGTACCCGCCGCCGCCCTCGTAGGCCGTGAATCCCGCCGTCGACGTCAGGTTCAAAACGGTGCCCTCGCCGTTGGCCCGCAGCATCGGCAGGAAGGCCCGGGTCAGCTTCAAGGTGCCGAGCACGTTGACTTGGTACATCCAGTCCCAGTCTTCGGTCTGCGCATTGGCCAGGGTGTCTGCGCCCCGTGCGCCGCCGGCAATGTTGATGAGCGTGTCTGCTCCGCCTGCCTCGGTGACGGCCGAGAGCAAGGCCGCGACGTCGTCGTCATTGGTGATATCCGCGGCGAACGGCACAGCGCCGCTCTCGGCGCCGAGTGCCTCGAGCCGTTCCGCACGGCGGGCGACGGCGAATACCTTCCATCCATCTGCGGCGAGGGCCCGCACTGTGGCTTCGCCGATTCCCGTGCTGGCGCCGGTCACTACTGCGGTCTTCGTCTGTACTTCCTCAGTCATGGCACCACCCTAACGTGGTTCACCGGGAGAAACCGCACGGCCAAGAATGTGGGCGATCGGCGGGGACAGTGGTCCGGCAGAGAAGCCGAAACGCTCGCTCTGCAGCACCTGGAAGCCGGCGTCGCCGATCGCCTGAAGGGTATTGCGGTTGGGATGGCAGCCTCCGGCCACGTGCTGCCAGACCGGAGTGAGCAGATCCTCGACGGCTGCGAGAAGCCTCTTGTCCGAGCGGACATGCTCGTAGAACGCCAAGGTTCCGCCGGGCCGAAGCACGCGGCGGATTTCCGCCAACGCGGCCGCTTGGTCCGCGACGCTGCAGAGGACAAGACTGACCACGACGGCGTCCGCCTCGCCGTCGGCCGCCGGAATGTTCTCGGCGGTTCCTGGAACAACGGTGACCGGTACAGCCGCGAGCCGGGCCTTAGCTCGAGCAAGCCCCCTGAGGTAGTCATCGGGCTCAACCGCGAGGACGCTTTCCACGGTGGCCGGGTACAGGCCGAACGACGAGCCCTCGCCGGCGCCGACCTCGACGACGCGGCCCCGGAGGTCGGACAGCAAGCTGCGCCGGTGCTCGTTGCCGCCGCGCATGTTTATCGCGGGAACCGCCCGGGCGTAGGCCCGCGCAAAGCGCGGATGCTGCGGCGTCATGTGTCCGCCGCCCCGGTACGCAGCAGGAACTCCCGCAGCACGCGGGCGTGGTTGACTTCAGGATCCCTGGCGCCGTAGAGCAGCGTCACACGCTTTTCCGCGGCGGCCAGCTCCAGCACCTGCTCCACGGCAGGATTCTGTTCCAGCTCGGCCAGGTAAGCGCGGCGGAAGTCCTCGAATCGCTCCTGCATATGGGCAAACTCGGTGCGCAGCGGCGGCGAGGGAGCGATCTCCTTGAGCCACAGATCCAAACGGGCGCGTTCTTTGGATACCCCTCGCGGCCAGAGCCGGTCCACCAGAACCCGGTAGCCGTCGTCGTCGGCTGCTTCGTCATAGATGCGCTTTATCACCAGAACGTCCTTGAGTTCCGCCATGAGCCGCATGCTACTGCACGTCCGCGTGCCACGGAACAAAGGGCGCCATGAAACAATTGGCCCATGGCTGAATCAACGCAGGGTACAGACACGCCCGCCACCGCCCCCATCAACGTTCCCGACAAGCCGGCCCTTGAAGGCCTTGAGGCTGCCTTGACGCAGCGCTGGCTGGACGAAGGAACCTACAAGTTCAACCCGGACACCACCCGGGAGCAGGTCTACTCGATCGACACTCCCCCGCCCACCGCATCCGGTTCGCTCCACGTGGGCCACATGTTCTCGTTCACGCAGACGGATGTCCAGGCCCGCTACATGCGCATGACCGGCAAGAACGTCTTCTACCCGATGGGCTGGGACGATAACGGGCTGCCCACCGAGCGCCGCGTCCAGAACTACTACGGTGTCCGCTGCGATCCCGCCATTCCCTACAACGCGGAGTACCGCCCACCGGCGCAGCCGGCGAAGAACCAGCGCGACTTCGACGTCGTCTCGCGCCAGAACTTCATCGAACTCTGTGAGGAACTCGCCGTCGAGGACGAGAAGGTCTTCGAGAACCTGTTCCAGACACTCGGCCTGTCCGTTGACTGGGACCTGACGTACCGCACCATCGACGACACCTCCCGTGCGGTGTCCCAGCGTGCCTTCCTCGCCAACCTGAACGCCGGTGACGCCTACATGGCCGAGGCCCCCACCCTATGGGATGTGACGTTCCGTACCGCCGTCGCGCAGGCCGAGCTGGAGGACCGCGAGGTTGCCGGCGCGTACTACCGCTACCCCTTCTTCACCGCTGACGGCGAGAAGATCTATATCGAGACAACGCGTCCGGAACTCCTCGCCGCGTGCGCCGCGTTGGTGGCGAACCCCGACGACGAGCGCTACCAGCCGTTGTTCGGCAAGACCGTCACGTCCCCCCTGTTCGACGTCGAACTCGAGGTCAAGGCCCACCCGCTTGCCAAGGCGGACAAGGGCTCCGGCATCGCGATGGTCTGTACCTTCGGCGACCTGACTGACGTCACCTGGTGGCGCGAACTGCAGCTGCCCACACGCGCCATCATGGGCCGCGACGGCCGCATCATCGCCGAGACACCCGAGTGGATCACCACCGACGCCGGCAAGGAAGCCTACGCGGCGATTGCCGGCAAGACGGCGTTCTCTGCCAAGGAGACGGTTGTTGAGCTTCTCGTTGCCGCCGATCTGCTGGATGGCGAGCCCAAGAAGATCACCCACCCCGTGAACTTCTTCGAGAAGGGCGACAAGCCCCTTGAAGTTGTCACGTCGCGCCAGTGGTACATCCGCAATGGCGGCCGCGACGAGGACCGCCGCGAACGGTTGATCGCGCGCGGACACGAGATCGACTTCCACCCGTCCTTCATGCGTTCCCGCTACGAGAACTGGATCTCCGGGCTGAACGGCGACTGGCTCGTTTCACGCCAGCGCTTCTTCGGCGTGCCGATCCCCGTCTGGTACCCGCTGGATGCCCAGGGCAACCCGGACTACGAGAACCCGATCCTGCCGTCCGACGAGTCCCTTCCCGTGGACCCCGCGGCCGACGCAGCCCCAGGTTTCGACGAGTCCCAGCGCGAGCAGCCCAACGGTTTCATCGGAGACGCCGACGTCCTGGACACCTGGGCCACGTCTTCGCTGACTCCGCAGATCGTGGGCGGCTGGAGCCGTGACGAGGAACTGTTCGGCAAGGTCTACCCCTTCGACCTCCGCCCGCAGGGCCACGACATCATCCGCACCTGGCTTTTCTCCTCGGCTGTCCGGGCGGATTCCCTGCAGAACAGCGCTCCGTGGAAGCACGCAGCCATCTCGGGCTGGATCCTGGACCCGGACCGCAAGAAGATGTCCAAGTCCAAGGGCAACGTGGTTGTCCCCACCGACGTCCTGAACGAATTCGGCTCCGACGCCGTCCGTTACTGGGCCGCGTCCGCCAAGCTCGGTGCTGACACCGCCTACGAGATCGCCCAGATGAAGATCGGCCGCCGCCTGGCCATCAAGCTGCTCAACGCCTCCAAGTTCGTGTTGAACCTGGGCGCTACGGAGAACTCGGTTGTCGGCGCGGACCTCTCCGTTCTGAGCAACGCCCTGGACCGGGCACTTTTGGCACAGTTGGCCGACGTCGTGGCGCAGTCCACCAAGGCGTTCGACAACTACGACTACGCCCGCGCCCTGCAGATCACGGAATCGTTCTTCTGGCAGTTCACGGACGACTACGTGGAGCTCATCAAGGACCGCGCCTACGGTGCGGCCGGCGAGACTGAGCAGGCATCCGTGCTTGCCGCCCTTGCCACCACGCTGGACTCGCTGTTGCGCCTGTTCGCGCCGTTCCTGCCCTTCGCCACCGAAGAGGTCTGGAGCTGGTGGCGCACGGGTTCAGTCCACCGCGCGGCGTGGCCGGCAGCCGTGGAAATCGTCGACGGCGACACCACCATGCTGGGCACCGTCGGCATCGCGCTGAGCGGCATCCGCAAGGCCAAGTCCGAGGCCAAGGTCAAACAGCGCACAGAGGTCCTCTCCGCCACAATCACCGCTACTGAGTCGTTTGTTGCACAGCTGGAAGCCGGACTGGGAGACCTGAAGGCCGCGGCCAACGCGCAGGAGATCTCACTGGTAGCCGCGGAGGGCGAACTCACGGTGAGCAACGTGGTCCTCGCGCCTGCCGAGGAGCCCGCCCAGGCGTAGTTTCGAAGAGCCCGGAAGTTTCCGGCGCCGCCCGAGAGTTTCCGGGCAAAGGGGAAGCCCCATCAGCGTTTAGCCGTTGGTGGGGCTTCGACTTTTCGGCTGCCTGGTGACGTCTTGACAGTCTGGCGGAATCCTCGGACTTTCAGGTCTTCCTACCTCGTCACTGGTAGCTTGCATCCAACTTTGCCGAAGGCTGCGTCAGATGCATATCACTGAATCTCTGGTTTCCGTGTCCCTCTTCTTTCGAAGTGGGTAAGTTCTATTCTTGACCCGCTCACCGGCCAGCACAAGCCCCCTCCGGGAACTACTGGCATGTAATTCGGGGGCGTCGCTGCGGGCCTCCGGGGTTCTGGGGGTGGGCGCTTTGTGGCACAGTGTTGCTATGCCAGAACTTCCCGAAGTGGCCGGGCTGACTGCCTTCCTGGGCAGGAATCTTCTCGGTGCCGAACTGACGAAGATCCAGATCGCTTCTTTTGCCGTGTTGAAGACAGCCGATCCGCCCTACTCGGCCCTGGAGGGCCGCAAAATCGTCGGGGTGGAACGCTTCGGCAAGTTCGTCAGTCTAGACGCCGAGGGAATCCATTTCATCTTCCACCTCGCCAAGGCCGGGTGGCTCCGCTACACGGAGCAGCCGTCGCAGAGCCAGCTCCGGATGGGCGGCAGTAATATTGCCGCGAGGCTCGGCTTCACCAAGGGCGACGGCTCAACGCACGTCGGCGTGGACCTGACGGAGGCCGGAACAAAGAAAAGCCTGGCCATATACGTGGTGCTCAGCCCCTTGGACGTTCCCGGGATCGCGACACTCGGCCCGGACCCGCTGAGCCCTGCCTTCACGGAGGAAACCCTGGCCGGAATCCTTGCCACAAGCGCGCACCAGATCAAGGGACTCCTACGGAGCCAAAGCGTCATCGCGGGCATCGGCAACGCCTACAGCGACGAGATCCTTCACGCCGCCAGGATTTCACCGTTCGCGATCGCCAAGTCGTTGGACAAGGACACAACCCGTGTCCTCTACGAGTCCATCGAAAGTGTCCTGGGTGCGGCCGTAGCCGTCGCCGTCGGGAAAGCCTCAAGCGAACTCAAGGACACCAAGCGGAACACCATGCGGGTCCACGGCCGGGCGGGACAGCCCTGCCCCGTGTGCGGGACCACCATCCGCGAGGTGTCCTTTGCCGACACCGCGCTGCAGTATTGCCCCGGCTGCCAGACAAACGGAAAGATCCTGGCGGACCGTAGAACCTCGCGATTCCTGAAATAGCCGGGCCTGCGGCCCTAACGGCCGCGACGGCCCAGGCTATTTGAATTCAAGGCTAGTTGAATTCCGGGCTTTCCGTGCGGCTGCGCTTGAGCTCGAAGAAATGCGGGTAGCCGGCCAAGGTGACAGTGGCGTCCCAGATCCGCCCGGCTTCTTCCCCTCGGGGGATACGGGTGAGGACCGGGCCGAAGAAGGCCGTGCCGTTGACGGCGACTACCGGGGTGCCCACGTCCTGGCCTACCAGGGAGATCCCCGATTCGTGGCTGGCACGCAGCTGGACATCGTATTCCTCGGAATCAGCGAAGCGGGCCAACTCGGCCGGCAGTCCGGTTTCCGCCAGTGCCTTGGAGATGACCTCGGCGAAATCCTTGATGCCTTCGTGGTGGATGAGGGAACCCATCGCGTCGTATAGCGGCTTGATGTACTCGTTTCCGTGCAGCTCGCTGGCGGCGATGATGACACGGACAGGTCCCCAGCCCTGCTTCATCTTCTCGGTGTATTCGGTAGGCAGTTCGCGGCCTTCGTTGAGGACGGAGAGGCTCATGACGTTCCAGTTGGTCTCGATGCCGCGGACGTCTTCCACTTCACCGATCCAGCGGGACGTCACCCAGGCGAAAGGGCACATGGGATCGAACCAGAAATCAACCTTGTTGGCGGTCTGCTCGGGCACAGGGAACTCCTCGTGTAGGCGTAAGGGGGCGCGGCCAGCCGGACGAATGGGTGTCCGGCACCAATCATGCAAACCCCAGGCTAAGCGGACTTATTCCGACGCTTCGCAACGACCTCGTGCGCGATCATGGTGGGCTGGCCCTTCTTGGTCACGGCGTCGGCGGTGATGACGACGCTCGCGATGTCGTCCCTGCTTGGCAGGTCGAACATGACCGGGAGCAGCACTTCCTCCATGATGGCGCGCAGGCCGCGGGCTCCGGTGCCGCGTTCCAGTGCTTGGTCCGCAATCGAGTCAAGGGCGTCATCGTCAAACAAGAGCTCCACGCCGTCCAGCTGGAACATCTTCTGGTACTGCTTGATCAGGGCGTTCTTGGGCTTGGAGAGAATCTGGATGAGCGCGGAACGGTCAAGGTTGGACACGGTGGTGATCACAGGCAGGCGCCCAATGAATTCAGGAATCAGCCCGAACTTGAGCAGATCCTCCGGCATCACCTCGCCGTAGCTGTCCGCGTTGTCCTTGACCTCGTTGAGCGGCGCCCCGAAGCCGATGCCTTTCCGGCCCGACCGCGATCCAATGATGTCCTCCAGCCCGGCAAAAGCGCCGGCCACGATGAACAACACGTTGGTGGTGTCGATCTGGATGAATTCCTGATGCGGGTGTTTGCGGCCGCCCTGCGGCGGAACCGAAGCCACCGTGCCTTCGAGGATCTTCAGCAGTGCCTGCTGCACGCCTTCGCCGGACACATCGCGCGTGATGGACGGGTTCTCGCTCTTGCGCGAAATCTTGTCGATCTCGTCGATATAGATGATGCCTTGTTCGGCCTTCTTGACGTCGTAGTCGGCGGCCTGGATGAGCTTCAACAGGATGTTTTCGACGTCTTCGCCGACGTACCCGGCCTCAGTCAGGGCCGTGGCGTCAGCGACGGCGAAGGGTACGTTCAAGCGGCGGGCCAGGGTTTGAGCCAGGTAGGTCTTACCGCAGCCGGTGGGGCCAATCAGCAGGATGTTGGATTTGGCGATCTCCACGTCTTCGTGGTGTCCGCCTTCGCCAAGGCCGGTCTTCGGTGCGTGGCCGGCCTGGATGCGCTTGTAGTGGTTGTACACCGCGACGGCGAGGGAGCGTTTCGCGGGCTCCTGGCCAATGACGTACTCCTGGAGGAAATCGAAGATCTCCCGCGGCTTGGGCAACTCGAAGCTGCCAAGATCCGATACTTCCGCGAGCTCCTCTTCGATGATCTCGTTGCAGAGCTCGATGCACTCGTCGCAGATGTACACGCCGGGCCCGGCAATCAGCTTCCGAACCTGCTTCTGGCTCTTTCCGCAGAAAGAACACTTCAGCAGATCCGTGCTCTCGCCAATCCGAGCCATGTGGGAATCCCTTCGTTTCATGCGGGTGGTGCAGCCCCGTACCTATCTGCCAAGATCGGAAGATCGCAGCGGGGGCGCCACCATGACAACTTCCACTGTAGGACACAATGGGCTGCTTGGGTTGAAACAGAACGCCGATGCGGTCCATATTTCCTGAACCGCACCGGCGTCGAGTTTTGGCCAGTTACCTTGCGATCGCCTGGGGCTTGATCTTGCGGGAATCGAGCACCTGGTCGATCAATCCATAGTCCATCGCCTCGGCGGCGGTGAGGATCTTGTCGCGCTCGATGTCATTGTTGACCTGCTCCGAGGTACGGCCCGAGTGGTGGGCAAGCGTGTCCTCGAGCCACGTGCGCATGCGCATGACTTCAGCAGCCTGGATCTCAAGGTCCGAGGCCTGTCCGCCCTGGCCGCCGGAGAGCGCCGGCTGGTGGATCAGGACGCGGGCGTTCGGCAATGCGAGGCGCTTGCCGGGAGTGCCGGCGGCGAGCAGCACGGCTGCGGCGCTTGCGGCCTGGCCCAGGCAAACGGTCTGGATCTCAGGGCGGATGTACTGCATGGTGTCGTAAATAGCCGTCATGGCCGTGAACGAACCGCCCGGGGAGTTGATGTACAACGTGATGTCGCGGTCCGGGTCCGTGGACTCGAGCACCAGCAGCTGGGCCATGATGTCGTCTGCGGAAGCGTCGTCAACCTGCACACCGAGGAAGATGATGCGATCCTCGAAGAGCTTCGTGTACGGGTCCTGGCGCTTGAAGCCGTAGGGCGTGCGCTCCTCGAATTGCGGGAGGACGTAGCGGCTGGACGGGAGATTACCGGCAGACCATCCAAAGTTGTAGTTCATTTTATTGCTCCTGATCTGAATGTTTCTTGGTGCCGGTTTACTTCTCGGAGTTCGAGGAGGCCTCGGAATTCGAGGAATTGGCCGTACCGCCGCCGCCGGCGACCGATCCCGCGTGGGCAGAGATCTTGTCGAAGAAGCCGTAGGCGAGGGCCTCGGTGGCCGTGAACCACTTGTCGCGGTCGTTGTCCTTGAGGATGGTCTCCACGGTCTGTCCGGTCTGTTCGGCTGTCAGCTCGGCCATGACCTTCTTCATGTGAAGGATCAGCTCCGCCTGGATCTTGATATCCGACGCCGTGCCACCGATGCCGCCGGAGGGCTGGTGCATCAGGATGCGGGCGTTGGGCGTGGCGTAGCGCTTGCCCTTGGTGCCCGAGGAAAGGAGGAACTGACCCATGGAGGCCGCCAGCCCGGTGGCAACCGTCACGACGTCGTTCGGGATGAACTGCATCGTGTCGTAAATGGCCATGCCGGCGGTCACGGAGCCGCCAGGAGAGTTGATGTACAGGTAGATGTCCTTCTCCGGGTCTTCAGCGGAGAGGAGGAGGAGCTGGGAGCAGATCGCGTTGGCGTTTTCATCACGGACTTCGGATCCGAGCCAGATGATGCGCTCTTTCAGCAGGCGGTTGTAGATGTAGTTGTCCTGGGCCGCTGGATCGACGGTTGCCATCCTGGGCGCCTCTGCGTGCTGTGACATTAGTACTTACCTCTCGCTGGTGACAGGGCCATTGCTGAACTTGCCATCCCTGATCTTCACTACTTGGACACTAACCGTTTTCCACGGCGATTTGTTCTCCCAAATCGCACTGTTCGCTGACGGCGCACGATTGCGGAAGGGGGCGCTTTCCGTGCTCCCCGGGCTTAAACCAAGCCGCCCCCGGATCAAGGATCCGGGGGCGGCGAGAGTTGAAACTAGAACTTCACTGCAGCGGGGTCGTCGCTCGGAACAACAGCTGCTTCTTCGGCTTCCTCGACGGAGGCCTCTTCACCAGCGGGGCGCACGAAGTCGCTGAGGTCCACCTTGTTGCCTTCGGAGTCGACAACCTCGGCCTGGCCGAGGACAACTGCGAGGGCCTTACGGCGACGCACCTCGGAAACCATCATGGGAACCTGGCCGCTCTGATCGATGATCTGGGCGAACTGGTTCGGGTCCATGCCGTACTGGCTTGCCGTGCTGACGATGTAGTCGATCAGCTCGTTCTGGCTGACGCTCACTTCTTCCTTGTCGGCAATGGCGTCAAGGATGATTTCGTTCTTGAAGGCGCGGGCCGTGTTGGCCTTGACCTCGGCGCGGTGCTCCTCGGTGTCGTGCTCGCCTTCACCGTGGGCGTTCTCCGGGTTGAAGTGTGCTTCGAGCTGCTCTTCAACGACAGAGTCCGGAACCGGAACCTCGATGAGCTCGACGAGCTTGTCCAGGACCTTGTCGCGGGCTTCGACACCCTGGCCGACGACCTTGGACTCGGCGGCCTGCTTGGCAAGGTCTTCACGCAGTTCGGCAAGGGTGTCGAACTCCGATGCCAACTGGGCGAAGTCGTCGTTGGCCTCGGGAAGCTCGCGCTCCTTGACGGTCTTGACGACAACCTTGACCTGGGCTGCCTCGCCGGCGTGCTCGCCGCCAACCAGAGTCGTGTCGAAGATTGCTTCTTCTTCGGCCGAAAGGCCGGTGACTGCCTCGTCGAGGCCCTCAAGCATGGTGCCTGCGCCAACCTGGTAGGACAGGCCCGTGGCGGAGTCGATCTCGGCACCGTCGATGGTGGCGGTGATGTCGATGGTCAGGAAGTCACCATCGGCGGCCGGGCGGTCAACGGACTTCAGCGTGCCGAAGCGGCCGCGGAGCTCATCCAGGGCCTTGTCGACGTCGGCGTCGGAGGAATCCGCTGCGGCAACCTCGACCTTGATGCCGGCGTAGTCGGGCAGCTCAACCTCGGGACGGACGTCGATCTCGACCTGGAACTTCAGTTCACCGTCGGTCGAGGACGGGTCCGGAACCTCGGTGATCTCAACTTCGGGGCGGCTCAGCGGGCGGAGGCCGGCTTCCTGGACGGCAGCCTGGTACCAGCCGTTGAGGCCATCGTTGATGGCGGTCTCCAAGACGTAGCCACGGCCAACGCGCTGGTCAACCAGCTTGGAGGGAACCTTGCCCTTGCGGAACCCGGGAACCTGGATCTGCGAAGCAACGGTCTTGTAAGCGGCATCGATGCTCGGCTTCAGTTCCTCAAAGGGAACCTCAACGTTGAGCTTGACCCGCGTGGCGGTGAGGTTCTCGACAGCGCTCTTCACAGTCTAAGTACTCCTGGTTTTGTGGGATGGGGTTCTGCCGCGTCCCGGATCGGGACAGGCACACAGAGTCGGGGTGACAGGATTTGAACCTGCGACTTCCTGCTCCCAAAGCAGGCGCTCTAGCCAAGCTGAGCTACACCCCGTGAATGCACAGGACAGTCTACGGGCATCTCGGCGGAGAATGCACATTTGACACTTGGCCCCTGAATTAGGTTTAGTTATATCCGGCTTCAACAGCCACCGGAAAGATGTGCGGAACACTCTGTGATGTTCATAGAGGTCCATGCAGTCTTGCCCGGGGACGTAGCTTAATGGTAAAGCCTCAGTCTTCCAAACTGATTACGCGGGTTCGATTCCCGTCGTCCCCTCCAAGGAACGAAGGGCCCCTCGGCGAGGGGCCCTTCGTGTTTTCCTGGTGTTTGCGCCCCCGCCGGCGCCGGGTGTTTGCCCGCGCCTGGCGTCAGTTCTGGCAGGCGGGGCACCAATAGAGTTTGCGCGCACCGATCTCTGTCATCCCCACTGCCTCTCCGCATCGCCGGCACGGCTGTCCCTGCCGCTTGTAGACAAAGTGCGCGTCGCCGTCGAGCGCTTCCGCGTTCCCGCCGCTCCACAAAGCCGATGGGGTCGTAACAATCCGCCCGTCACGGACGCCGTCGGACATGGCCGCCACGGTGTCATCCCACAGCCGTCCGCCGGTTTCGGCGTTCAGCGAGCTGCCGGGAGTCCAAGGATCAACGCCTTGGCGGAAGAGCACCTCCGCACGGTAAATGTTGCCGATACCGGCCACGATCGACTGGTCCATGAGGAGGAGCCCGACGGCGGTCTTGCGGCGCAGCAAGCGGCGGATGAACTCCTCGCGGTCGCTAGGGCGATTGTGCAGCGGATCGGGACCTAAGCGTGCCAGGACAGCCGCGGCCTCTGCCTCGGTGATCGCCGCGCACGTCGTGGCGCCCCTCAGGTCCGCCCAGCCGTTCTCAGAAACGAGTCGCACTCGGACGGCGCCCACCGGCTCGGGCGGACCCGCATAGCTGCTTCCGGGGCTCCCTGCGCCCGCATCATGTGAGAAGGTCTCGCGTTCGCCGATCCGCCGCGGCGCCCCGATGCTCGAGGCCCCGCGGAAGGATTCGTCGCCACCGAAATTCCACGCACCGTAGAGACCCAGATGGACATGCAGGAGAATCCCGTGGTCAAAACGGAGGAAGAGCTGCTTGCCGTGCGCCGTGGCTTCAAGCAGCTCGTGGCGGTCCAATAGCGCCGCACCCGCAGTGAAACGGCCTTGGGGGCTGGAGACCTCCAGCATTCGGCCGGCAAAAACATCCTGGAACTGGCGTGCCAGGCGATGGATGGAATGCCCTTCAGGCATTAGGCAACGATTTCGCCGGTGTTCTCGTAAGTGGCGATTTTTCCGATGCGGCGCACGTGGCGTTCGTCGTTGCTGAACGGTTCTTCCAGGAAAGCCTCGATCAGTTCTGTGGCTTCCTCAACGGTGTGCTGGCGGCCGCCGACGGCGACCACGTTGGCGTCGTTGTGCTCTCGGGCCAGTTTCGCAGTGGAGAGGTTCCAGGCGAGCGCGGCCCGGACACCCTTGACCTTGTTCGCGGCAATTTGTTCGCCGTTGCCCGATCCGCCCAGGACGATGCCCAATGCGTGAACGCCGGCCTCTTGGTCGGCGACCACGGCAGCGGCAGCATTGATGCAGAACGACGGGTAGTCATCAAGGGCGTCGTACTCCTTGGGGCCGTGGTCAACGACGTCGTAGCCCTTGGCCGTGAGGCGGCTTACGAGGTGGGCGCTGAGCTCCATGCCGGCGTGGTCCGTGGCAATGTGGACGCGGGGTGTGGTCACAGGAAGTCCATTCAGTCTGGCGCGCGAACGCGGCAAAGCCGGGCGCGGCGGTGAGGGATGCGGTTCCTAGGTTACTAGGACCGGACCCTGGCTCACCTCTTAAGACGAAGCCCCCGCGCCGGATGCCTTCCGGCGCTCAACTGGCCGGAGGCTGTTCACCTCGCTGGGCACGCGCCGCGACGCGGTTCAGGATTCCCGCGAGCCGGTCCGCCGTGGCCGAGGTCCCGGCGCTGAACGCCACCCTGCGGCCGCTGACCTGACGGACGACGACGGCGGGACCGCTGCTCACGAGCATGGCCGTGGCTCCTCCGTGGTGCCGGAGTCCCCAGCCGCCAAAGTCGGCCGCCCTGACTTCCTGCGCGGCCGCGCCTGCGATATCAACGGCCGGCACCCTAAGGACCCGCAGAACGCCCGCGACAAAGACCTGCACCCCTCCCCTGTCCGCCCGGACGCGGACGAACAGGAAACACGCTCCGATGACGGCGACCATTGCCAACAATGCGCCCAACCACGGGAGCGCAATCGCGATCAACATGGCGGGGAACAAAGTGGCCACGCAAATCATCACGAACACCGAACTCCGTGCATGGACCCACAGCAACATGGAATCCTCCGCCAGGCCGGGGTCTTCCGTCCGGATTCGTTCGGCCTCGAGGGCGGCGTCGTCCTCAGGTGTCCAATGCGGGTCAGGCTTGAAAGCCATCATCATGACGACGCCGAGGGGCAACGCCGCACCCGCTCCCAACGCGAGGACCGTGGCATCAACGTGCGAGCTGCGGGCGTCGTCGAGGCCCGTTTGCCCCACGAGCCCGGCGGCAAGTACAGCGGTGATGAAGAGGGTCACCATGAGGCCCATGCCCATCATGACCCTGCGCATAATCACGGGCCGGGCAAGGGGAACCGCCTGGATGAACACCAGCCAGCCAGCCACGACAAGAAACCCTCCGCCGCCGAGAACGTAGGCGAGGAACGGCGCAAAGCTGACTCCGCCGTCGGCGTTCCAAGCGATGGCGACAGGATCCGGAAGGTTGTTGCGCAACATGAGTGCGCATACGCCAAATGCGCCAGCCAGCAGCAGCGGAAATGCCACCGCAAAGCGGAGTGCCCGGAGGTCCAACGAGTCGCGCATCTTTCCCATATTCCAACGCTACCCCGCGCCGACGACACTGTGATCGAGCTTCCTTGCCAAGCCGGGATCAAGTGAAAGAATGACTTCACAGCGCCGGCGCTGGCTGAAACCAACCGGCTTCTCGAAACCCTCTTGGAGGCAAACCTTGCCAGGCCTGAACCTGACGCGCGCCGAAGCCGGACAGCGCGCAGAATTGCTCACCGTGACCTCGTACGACGTCACCCTCGACTTGACGAAGGGCGCCACGGTCTTCGGCTCCACCACGGTGGTGAAGTTTTCCGCCGTCAAGGGCTCCTCGAGCTTTATCGACGCGATCACGGAGACCGTGCACAGCGTGACGCTCAACGGCACCGAACTCGATCCGGCAGTGGTGTCCGACGGCGTCCGCATCCAACTGGCCGGGCTCGCCGCCGAGAACGAACTCAGGGTAGTCGCCGATGCCCCCTATATGAACACCGGTGAGGGCCTGCACCGTTTCGTGGACCCCGTGGACAACGAGGTCTACCTGTACACACAGTTCGAGGTGCCCGATTCCCGCCGCATGTTCGCTGTGTTCGAACAGCCGGACCTCAAGGCCGCATTCACGTTCACGATAACGGCGCCCTCGCACTGGGACCTGATCTCCAACTCGCCCACTCCGGTACCGGTGGAAACCACTCCCGGGGACGACGGCGGTGCGCGCTCCGTCTGGCATTTCGCCCCCACTCCCCGCATCTCTTCCTACGTCACTGCCTTGGTCGCGGGGCCGTACCAATCGGTCCGCAGCAAGGTCACCAGCTCCGATGGCCGCGTCATCCCGCTCGGGGTGTTCGCCCGCAAGTCCCTCATGCAGTACTTGGACGCCGACAACATCTTCGAACTGACCCGCCAGGGTTTTGAGTTCTTCGAGGCCCAGTTCGGATTCCCGTATCCCTTCGAGAAGTACGACCAACTGTTCGTTCCCGAGTTCAATGCCGGCGCGATGGAAAACGCCGGCGCGGTGACCATCCTCGAGGGCTACGTCTTCCGCGGCAAGGTCACTGACGCCCAGGTTGAACGCCGCGCCATCACCGTGCTGCACGAGTTGGCCCACATGTGGTTCGGAGACCTCGTCACGATGCGCTGGTGGAACGACCTCTGGCTCAACGAGTCGTTTGCCGAGTACATGTCCCACCTGGCCGCCGTCGAAAACACCGAATTCGACCGGGCATGGACCACCTTTGCCTCGGTGGAGAAGTCCTGGGCGTACCGGCAGGACCAATTGCCCACGACGCACCCGATTTTCGCCGAGATCAACGATCTCCAGGACGTCGAAGTCAACTTCGACGGAATCACCTATGCCAAGGGAGCTTCCGTGCTGCGGCAGTTGGTTGCCTGGGTTGGCCCGGAACAGTTCATGGCCGGCGTCCGCGAGTATTTCCAGAGGCATGCGTGGCAGAACACCGAACTGGTGGACCTGATGAAGGAACTCGAAGCTGCCAGCGGCCGCGACCTGGACCAGTGGGGAAAGCTCTGGCTCGAGACCGCCGGCGTCAACACCCTCTCACCCGAGCTCGAGGTCGACGCGGACGGAACCATCAGGTCTTTTGCGATCGTGCAGACGGCCATCGACGAGCAGCCCACGCTGCGGCCGCACCGCCTCGCCGTCGGATTCTACGACCTCTCGGGCGAAGGCAAACTTGAGAGGACCCACCGGGAGGAGCTCGACGTCGACGGGCCCCGGACCGAGGTCACGGCCCTTGCCGGAATGGCGCGCCCGGACCTTGTCCTGCTCAACGACGAGGACCTCGCCTACGCGAAGGTGCGCCTCGACCCCGCATCCTTGGCCACCGCGAAGGCCCACCTGAAGGACTTCGCCGGCAGCCTGCCCCGCACCCTGGTGTGGGGCTCGGCCTGGGACGCGGCCCGCGACGGCGAAACCCCCGCCCGGGGCTACGCCGAGCTGATCCTGGCGAACATCGCATCCGAGACCGACTCCTCGGTGATCCAGACCCAGCTCCGCCAACTGGCCACCACCCTGAGCTACTACGTCGCAGCGGAGCACAAGGATGCCGCCACGGTGGCCGCGGCGGACACACTGTGGGAACTCTCGAGGACCGCAGCTGCCGGATCGGACGCCCAGCTCCAATTCGTGAAGTCGTTTGCCTTGCTCGCCGCGAGCAGCTCCCAACTGGACACAATCCAGGCGGTCCTGGACGGCAGCACCGTCCTGGATGGCCTGACGGTTGACCAGGACTTGCGCTGGGAACTCCTCACGTCGCTGGTGGTTGGCGGGCGCGAGGGCCAGGACCGGATCGACGCCGAACTCGAGCGCGACCACACGGCCAATGGCCAGAACGCAGCCGCCTTGGCCACGGCGGCCCTTCCCACTCCCGAGGCCAAGGCCGCCGCATGGAAGAAGATCGTCGTCACGGGCGAGCTTTCCAACGCCATTCAAAGCTCCGCCGTCACCGGCTTCACGCGGGTGCTGGACACCTCCCTGTTGGAGCCATACGCCGAAGGGTACTTCGAGGCGGTCCCGGAGATTGTTGCCAACCGCACCCATGCGCTGGCCCAGCAAATCGTCGTCGGGCTCTACCCGGCGCAGCTGACCACGCAGGCCACGGTTGACCGCACGGACAAGTTCCTCGCCGAACTGCCGGCGGACAGCAGCGCCCTGCGGCGCATGATGCTCGAAAACCGCGACGGCGTTGCCCGTGCCCTCAAGGCCCGGGCGGCAGACGTCTAAAAACCTTCAGGTAAATCACGGTCAGGCCCCGGTTCCGATTCAATGGAGCCGGGGCCTGTTCGTGTGCCGCCCGCGAAAGCACCGCCGATAGACTTTCCGCATGAGCCTGGACGAACACCACTACTCCCTGACCGTGCGCTGGACCGGAAATCTGGGCACCGGGACGTCCACCTACCGCGGCTACGCCAGGGATCACGACGTCGAAATCCCCGGACTGCCCGTCCTGAGGGGATCCTCGGACCCCACCTTCCATGGCGACCGTAGCCGGTACAACCCGGAACAACTGCTCCTCACTGCCCTTTCCCAGTGCCACATGCTGTCCTTCCTGCATGTCGCGGTCAAACACGGGGTGGTGGTGACCGACTACGTGGACCACGCCGAGGGCATGATGAGGCTCAATCGCGATGGCAGCGGCCAGTTCGAAAACGTCACCCTGAAGCCCCAGGTCACGGTTGCCGACCCGGCGCATATTTCCCTCATGGACGAATTGCACCATGAGGCCAACCAGGTGTGCTTTATCGCCCGGAGCGTCAATTTTCCCGTTCTGCATGAGCCAAGCACGACGGTCGCCGCCAGCTAGCCAGATGACAGGAAGGCTGTTCCGTGAGGAACCACGATGCGCATGCGGCCACGTTACGGCGATAGGGTTGAGCGTGGACAGAGTGTTCAGCGCCCGGCAATAAAGGGCCCGGCGAACAATTGGATCCGTGAGGAGCATTCCCGCACATGAACGTCGCCTCGTCGACCGACAACATCGTGGCCGATGCAGCCAAGATCGATTTCGCGTCCATCTTCGTGACGCTGGGCATTGGGTTGGTGGTCTGGGTTGTGGCCCGGTTCATCATTCTGCGTATTACCCGCCGAGTGGCAGAGGGCACCAGCTTCTTCAAGAAACCGCATTTCAGGTGGGTCCAGCCGGCCTTCCGGGCGCTCGACCATGAACGGCGCGCCCAGCGCGCCCACACCATCGGATCACTGCTAACAAGCGTGCTGAGCGTCGTGGTGGTGGTCATCGTCATCATCTACGTCCTCAAATACCTGAATGTGGATATTGCCCCGCTGCTCACGAGCGTCGGTATTTTGGGTGTGGCCATTGGCTTCGGCGCCCAACAGCTCATCCGCGATTTCCTGTCCGGCATCTTCATCACCATCGAGGACCAGTTCGGGATCGGCGATGTGATCGTGACCACTGAAGTGATTGGCACGGTTGAATCCGTGGGCCTCCGGATCACACGGCTCCGGGCCGAAGACGGCGCCATCTGGTATCTGCGCAATGGAGAAATCCTGAGGGTGGGCAACCGCTCGCAAGGCGATTACGTGCCGGAGGACTCAGCCGTCCCGGACGACGTTCCGCCTGCACCGCCGGGTACCGCCCCTGCCGAAACCGCTGCATCCGGTGCGCCCCAGACTTCAAAGGAATCCCTCAAGATTCGAGAGCAGAAAGCAGGTGAGTGACATGAGCAGCCAGCCGGAATCCGCACCACCGCAACCGGCCGAACGGCGGCAGTTGATGCAAAACGATCCGTTCAGCCAGCCTGCCTACACCGACAGCTTCTATGACGCCATCGGCGGCCACGAGACTTTCGTGAAACTCATCGATGTCTTCTACGACGGCGTCGCCGGAGATCCGTTGCTCCGGCCCATGTACCCGGAACAAGACCTCGCCCCGGCAAAGCGGCGGTTCCTCATGTTCCTTGAGCAGTATTGGGGCGGCCCGGGCACGTACAGCGAGGAACGCGGGCACCCCCGCTTGAGAATGCGGCACATGCCGTTCCAGGTGACACCCGAAGCCAAGGACCGCTGGCTCTTCCACATGCGCGCGGCAGTGGATTCCCTCGAATTGTCGCCGCTTCATGAAGGCACGCTGTGGGACTACATGGAACGGGCTGCGCTCACGATGGTCAACAGCCCGTCGGTCCAGCAGCCCTGAGGCTTGTTGGCGAGCGGCTGCGTAGCCATGGGACTGGCCCGGGATTGGGCCAGTCCTGGCTCAGGTTCAGCGGGCTTGGAAGGCCAGGCCTGATCCGGATCGTGCCAGGATGTGGCCCCGGCTCCCGCTGAGCCGGAACCAACGTCCGTTGCGGAAGAGCCGGTGTTCGCCGTCACCAAGGAAGCCGAGCGCCAAGGCCGCGAACGCCGCCCCTGCGGGCACGCCGTCGAGTCCCGGAATCTCCCGGCCCCACACCGCGGCCCTGGCATTGTTGACGATCAAGGCGCCAGGCTGTTCCGGAACAATCCCGGCCACCTCGGCAATGCCGGCATTCGCGACGGCCTTGAGTTCGGCGTCGGGCACTGAACCCAGCGGCTCCCAGCCGCTGCGGGGAGCCCCGACTCCAGCCCAGGATTCGGAAACGGTCGACGGCGGGATCGGAAGTTCGACGTCGTCGGCACCGGAACGCGCCAAGCGGTCCAGGACCGAGGACAGGGTCACGGTGACGTCCGCATGCGCGTCATCGGCGAGGGCGATGGTCCGTAGCCCGAGAATGGTCGGCGTCGCTTCGCCCAGGAGGCGGGGCCTCAGGACGCACACATATGCAGCCAGGACGCGGCCGGAGGCTTGCAGCCGGATGGCGCCATCGTCGATGCTCTTGGCACGCGTGACATAAGTGCGGAGATCCGCCAGATCACGGGGATCGACGAAATGGAAGGACTGGGTCAATACATCGGACACATCATCGACTCTACCGGCATGTCCGCGGTTGAGAGGGGTCAGGGTGGCGTCTAGAGTCGAACCATGACTGACGCGCACGCCGGCCTGGAACATCAGGTTGCCCTGGAGGACCCCACATCCACCCTCATCGAGTTGCTGTCCCTGGCCGACTTCGACGGCGCGAGGACAGCCGAGGACATCTTCCTTGGGCCGTCGCAGAAACAGCCGCGCCACCGGGTATTCGGCGGGCAGGTGCTCGCCCAGTCGCTCGTAGCCGGTATGCGCACCGTAGAGGAAGACCGGACCGTCCATTCAATGCACGGCTATTTCCTTCGTCCGGGGGACGCCAACCAGCCGATCACTTTCAGTGTTGAACGGCTTCGTGATGGACGCTCATTCTCCGCGCGTCGGGTGCACGCTTATCAAGAAGGCCAACCGATCCTGTCGATGATCGCTTCCTTCCAGACCGAAGCGGAAGGCGTGGAACACCAATCCTCCATGCCGGCCGGAATCCCGGACCCCGAAACACTGCCGAGCACCGCCGAACTCCTCCAGAAGTACGACCATCCACTCGCCCGCCACATGTCGTTCGAGCGGCCCTTCGATGTCCGCCACGTAGACCCCGCGCTCTACGTCGAAGCGCCCAAGGACCGGGTAGCCAGCAATGCCGTGTGGATGAAGACCTTTGGCCCGATGCCGGACGATCCCAACCTCCATCTGGCCGCCCTGGCCTACGCGAGCGACTACACCATCCTGGAATCGGTGCTGCGCAAGAACGGATTGAGCTGGATGACGCCCGGCATGAGCGTGGCGAGCCTTGACCATGCCATGTGGTGGCATCGTCCCGTCCGCGTGGACGAGTGGTTGCTCTACGTGCAGGAGTCCCCCAGCGCCCAAGGCGCCCGCGGACTGGCCACCGGCAAGATCTTCAGCCGTGATGGCCAACATGTCGCCACGGTGGCGCAAGAGGGCATGCTCCGGATCCCGTAGTCGCTACTCGAGTAGCTACCACAACTCGGCCGAGATTCTGCGCAGCAAAGAAGGCCGGCGCCACGGGAGAATATCCAGGGCGCCGGCCCTCTTTGGAGCAATCCGCTTAGTCGCGGGTCAGCTTGCGGTGCGTGACACGGTGCGGCTTGGCAGCGTCTGGACCGAGGCGCTCCACCTTGTTCTCCTCGTAGGACTCGAAGTTACCCTCGAACCAGTACCACTTCGACGGGTTCTCCTCGTCGCCTTCGTAGGCCAGGATGTGGGTGGCAACCCGGTCGAGGAACCACCGGTCGTGCGAGACCACGACGGCGCAGCCGGGGAACTCGAGCAAGGCGTTCTCAAGACTGCTGAGGGTTTCGACGTCTAGGTCGTTGGTGGGCTCGTCAAGAAGCAGGAGGTTTCCGCCCTGCTTGAGGGTCAGTGCCAGGTTCAGGCGGTTACGCTCACCACCGGAGAGCACGCCGGCCTTCTTCTGCTGGTCCGGTCCCTTGAAGCCGAAGGCCGCGACATAGGCGCGGGACGGCATTTCAACATGGCCGACCTGGATGAAGTCCAGGCCGTCTGAAACGACCTCCCACAGGGTCTTGTTGGGGTCGATGCCGCCACGGCTCTGGTCGGCGTAGGAGATCTTGACCGAGTCACCGATCTTGAGGTCGCCGCCGTCGAGCGGTTCCAGCCCGACGATGGTCTTGAACAGCGTGGTCTTGCCGACACCGTTAGGACCGATGACGCCGACTATGCCGTTGCGGGGCAGCGTGAACGAAAGCCCGTCGATCAGGGTCCGGTCTTCGAAGCCCTTCTGCAGGTTCTTGGCTTCCAGGACCAGGCCACCCAGGCGCGGTCCCGGCGGAATCTGGATTTCCTCGAAGTCGAGCTTCCTGGTGCGGTCAGCCTCGGCTGCCATTTCCTCGTACCGGGCCAGACGGGCCTTCGACTTGGTCTGGCGGCCCTTGGCGTTGGAGCGGACCCATTCAAGTTCCTCGGTGAGGCGCTTGGCCTGCTTGGCGTCTTTCTTGCCCTGGATTTCGAGGCGGGCGCGCTTCTTCTCCAAGTACGTGGAGTAGTTGCCTTCATAGGGGTAAAGACGGCCGCGGTCCACTTCACAGATCCACTCGGCGACGTGGTCGAGGAAGTAGCGGTCGTGGGTGATGGCGAGGACGGCACCGGGGTAGGAAGAGAGGTGCTGCTCGAGCCACAGTACACTTTCGGCGTCCAAGTGGTTGGTGGGCTCGTCAAGGAGCAGGAGGTCAGGCTTCTGCAGCAGGAGCTTGCAGAGCGCCACGCGGCGGCGCTCACCACCTGACAGGACCGTCACGTCGGAGTCGCCCGGCGGGCAGCGGAGTGCGTCCATGGCCTGCTCGAGCTGGGAATCGATGTCCCACGCATCTGCGGCGTCGATCGCTTCCTGGAGGTGGCCCATTTCCTCCAGCAGGGTGTCGTAGTCGGCGTCCGGGTTGGCCATTTCCTCGGAGATCTCGTTAAAGCGCTGGATCTTCGAGTAGATCTCGCCCACGCCTTCCTGGACGTTGCCCAGGACGGTCTTTTCCTCGTTCAGGGGCGGCTCCTGCAGGAGGATGCCCACGGAGTAGCCGGGGCTGAGGCGGGCTTCGCCGTTCGACGGTGTGTCGATGCCAGCCATGATCTTCAGGATCGTGGATTTGCCGGCTCCGTTCGGGCCAACGACGCCGATCTTCGCGCCAGGGAAGAACGACATGCTGACATCGTCCAAGATTAGTTTTTCGCCAACGGCCTTGCGAGCCTTGGTCATCGTGTAAATGAATTCCGCCATGCCGTTAAATCTAATGGGTGGCAAGGCATAACTCACATTCGGCCCTGCTAGCGGGAATCCCCGACGAAGCATTTGCCGCTGGCCAAGACGGGCAGGACCGACACTGAAACCTGGCCGTCCCTGATCTCGCCCATGACACAGTCCTTGTCCAGTTTGGCCGCGGCCTCGATGGCGTCGACATCCAGTCCGGTCGGCGTCTTGCTCGCGGATACTTCCACAGCGGAGGCTGGGATGCCGGCCGAAACGAGCTGCGATCGCAGTGCATCTTGTGCCGGTTTGGGGGTTGCCGCGGCAATGGTTTTGAGTACGGTCTCCATGGTCTGCTTCAGGGCGGCAGTGCCCGGGCTGAGCGAAGCCGATGCCGATGGGTTCCCGGCACTGGGTGGAACAGCGGCAGTGGCGCTGGCTGTACCCGATGGGGCAGGCGATGAAACCGGCGCGCTTCCTGACACCACGGGAGCAGGCGCCGTGCAGCCGGCCATCATTCCGGCCAGGAGTAACGGCACTGCAAGCAGCAAACCTGGGCTTCCGGCCGCGTGGCGGCGTCCTGATGGTTTTCGCGGCGTTCCCCTGCTCATCACCCGGCCATTCTGCCATGCGGCGCGCCCCCTGCTGCGCCGCACGGCGTCCGCGGATGCCCGCGACGTTCCCTGTTTGGGGCGCCGGCGTCATTTCAGGCCTCGCGTCCTTTCAGGCCGTGGCGTCATTTCAAACCTTGGCGTCCACAAGTTCTCCCGTCTCAGTATCAACAAGAACCGGCTCATCATCTTCTCCAGCCGAAACAATGACTCCCCGCTCGGCTCCGGCACTGCCATCCTCATCGTCATGCGGGCAGTCCTCGCCATCGTCCTCCGCAGAAGGCCACGGGTTCTCCGGCTCCACCTCAGGGGCCGCAGGCATGCCCTGCGGGCTGGTGCTACCGGTGGTCCGGATGAAGTTCGCCGAACCCCACATGAGGTCGTGACCCACCGACTCGGCGACGATTTCGGCAACGTGGTAGATCTTGCCGTCGTGTTCCCATTGCCTCAACTTCAGTTTCCCGACCACGATGACCCGCTGGCCCTTCTTGACGCTGCATCCTATGTTTCCCGCGAGATGCCTGAACGCCTGGACGCTGAACCAATTGGTGTTGCCGTCCACCCAGACATCGTTGGCGCGGTCGAACCTGCGCTCCGTGGAACCCAACCGGAACGAGGCCGTTCCCGTTCCGCCCGGGGTCGTCGAACTTTTGGGTTCCGTAGCGACGAATCCCCGGACAGTGATGATGTCGTTCATGGTGTAGTCCTAACGTGAGTTGAGTTGCCTGTCTGGCTCTTTCAGCTTCACGGGCCGCGCAGATCCGCGGCAGTATGGACTTCGCGTATGTGGATAGCCAGCCCGAATGGCCGCCTGTGGGGGAAGAGTGACGGGTTGAGGGTGGGCTGACTGCACAGGCAGCCGCCGCAATGTAAACTCTTTGTGGCGCCTCAGCCACGGCTGTGCGTGCGTCGCATGCCTCGGTAGCTCAGAGGATAGAGCAGGAGCCTTCTAATCTCTTGGTCGGGGGTTCGATTCCCTCCCGGGGCACACAGAGAGCGGCTCTGACCTGCGGAGACGTAGTTCAGGGCCGCTCTTCTCGGGTTATAGGACAAAACGTGTGTAAATCCCGGGCGCGTCATGTCCGTCCGGGAATCCTCTTTCGCTGGGATGTCGGATTCTGCTCAATCACTCGAATGGACAGTTCCGGGCCCACGGAATCACAGGGCCGGCAACTTGGGCGAAGAGAATGATCCAGCAGAATCCGACGGCGGCCATGTTCGTTCGCCAAGATGTGCCGCCTCCTGAGCTCGTCCAGTATCGGCTGCTTGGTTAACGTCAGCTGCGCAAGAGGCTCAAAAGTCGAGTAAGGACCACTCGCGACGGTGTTTACGAGCCAATCTAGTGTTTCGCTGAGGATCCATGCCGAGCCGCATAGACCGGACTTCAACGACCGAACGCAGACAACCGACGACCTGAGACTGGTGAAGAACATGGACGGAGAACAATGGATCTGGGTCATTGCGGTGCTGGCGGGCGCGGCGTTGGTCGCTCTAATTCCGGTCTTTGGGCGATCCGCGGCGCCCAAAAATCAGAAGCCACTTGCCAAACACCGCGAACACCACGCCGGAATCAGGCGGGCGGCTAGACCGACGGCGGGATCGCGCAGCCGGCCAAATGAGCCCGGACCAGTCGATCCGGACGGGGTTAACTTTGTCACCGACCCCACGCAGCACTAGGTGACGTCAGGGATAGCCGGCGGCGCCGCAACCCAGGCCTTGGCACTCGCTGGTTCTAGGTTGTTCCCATGGTCCTGAACTTCGTTTCCGCAGCCGTCACCACGGGCCCCGCAACCTGGCCCGATGTCGAAAAGCTCTTCGGCGTCCGTGGCGAACCTTCCCGCTGTTGGTGCCGATGGTTCGCCCTCACCGGTCAGGATTGGAAGGCCACTCCCCCAAAGACGCGGAAGGAACAGCTCAAGGCCAAATTCGACGACGGCCCCGAACCTGGAGTCCTCGCGTTCCGAGGCGGCGAAGCAGTGGGCTGGTGCGCGGTCGAACCGCGCCAGTGCTATCCGCGCATCGAACAATCCCAAGTCCTCAAGGCCGCAGGAGGGGGCGCCCCGCAAGGAACGGGAGTCTGGTCGGTGAGTTGTTTCGTGGTTTCTCCCGGCCACCGCAGGAGCGGGGTGGCTGCGGCATTGCTGGACGCCGCCGTCGGGCATGCCTTCGCGCATGGCGCCGAGATCGTGGAAGGCTACCCCGTCGATCCCTCGCTGCGGCCCAAAGCCGGTTCGGCCGATCTCTACCAGGGAACGGTGAAGTTGTTCGGGGCGGCTGGCTTCTTCACGGTTTCCACAGCAGTGCCCGGAAGGGCGGTCATGCGCCTGCGGCGCTGATTTTCCGGACCCCGCAGGCCGAAACAACCCAGCTAAGGCAGTGTCAGCACAACCGGGCCGTCTGCGGTGATCGCCACGGTGTGTTCGCTGTGCGCCGCACGGCGGCCGTTGGCCGAGCGCAGGGTCCACTGGTCGTCGTCGTGGTAGTAGTCGTCGCTGCCGCCCAGGATCAACATCGGCTCGATAGCGATCACCAGGCCCTCCACAAGCTTCACGCCACGGCCTGGCCGCCCGATGTTCGGCACGTTCGGCTCTGCATGCATGGTCCGGCCAATCCCGTGCCCGCCGTGATCGGCAAGTATCCCGTAGCCGCTGCGCTTGGCTTCCCCGCCTATGGCGTACGCAAGATCGCCCATCTTGTTTCCGATCCGGGCAGCCTCGATTCCGCGGGCGAGGGCGGCGTCCGTGGCGTCGATCAATTCCTGGTCCACCGGATCCGCAGTGCCCACAATGAAGCTGACTGCCGCGTCCCCGCACCATCCCTCCACGAATGCCCCGCAATCGACGCTCAACAGATCACCGTCCTGCAAAACATATCCGTCCGGGATGCCGTGCACCACGGCGTCGTTGACGCTCGTGCAAATGACGCCTGAAAAGGGCGTGGACGCCCACCGCGGACGGTAATTCAGGAACGCCGGCTTGGCTCCGGCGGCCTCCATGAAAGCGGCAGCAACCTCGTCAAGCTCCTTTAGCGACACCCCGACTCCGGCGTGCGAACGAACCGCCGAAAGCGTGTTGGCAACCACTCTTCCGGCTTCGCGCATGAGCGCAATCTCTTCCGGCGTCTTCACCGTGGACATGAGGGCCTCCAAGCATGAGGAACAAGGGGCCGGATCGGCCACCGGACTAACTCTTCCATCCACTCTATGGGCGTCATCATCCCAGTCAACCGGGTGGCGCGTCCGAGCCGCCTTCGGGTGTCCTAGAGTCGCGGTATGGAACACCGAAGAATCGCCATCATCCGGGAACGCCTGCAGGCAGAGGCGGACCCGGACCGTGCGAAGGCGGCGCAGGCGTACATGAAGTCATCCATGCCTTCGCTCGGCGTCAGGGTCCCTGCAGTCCGTCGCGTAGTCCTCGCGACCGCGAAGGAACTCCCCTTCGGGTCCGCCGCCGAACTTCGGGACGATGTCCGGCTGCTGTGGCGGGAAGCTGCATGGCGGGAAGAGCGCTATGCGGCCATCGACCTGACCTCCACCAAGTCCGTGGCCAAGGATCTGGAGATGTTGCCTCTGTACGAAGAAATCATCCGGACAGGCGCATGGTGGGACTTCGTTGACGGTGTCTCCGACCGTATTTGCGTCCTTCTGCAACACCATCGGAGCACACTGACCCCGCTCTTGCGGACATGGGCACGCGACGAGGACCCCTGGATCCGTCGCGCCGCCATCACCTCCCAGCTCAAGGCAAAGTCGGCCACCGACCAGGAACTCCTGGCCGCGGCACTCGACGCCAACCTGGCCGACAAGGAGTTCTTCATCAGGAAAGCAATCGGCTGGACGCTGCGGGAGTATGCCAAGACCGATCCTCAATGGGTACGGAGCTACGTGGAAACCCGACGGGCCAGGCTGAGCCCTTTGTCCCTACGTGAAGCGACGAAACACCTCGGCTGAATCCGGGTTCAGGACTTCGGTTTAAGCTTGAGCTTCAAAATCCCGCGACGCGGGCGGAACAGCACATGCGTCTTCTTGTCAAAGAACACGAGGTAGGCGATGAAGGAAACCGCGATGGCGATGGCCACACCGCGCACCACCTCAATGGGGATCCACTGGAAGACACTCAATTGGTCTGTGAGCGCAATGAGGGTGAAGAACGCTGTCAGATAGAAGACCGTCCGGAGCTGGGGGCCGTCTGCGATGCCTGTCACCGTAAAGAACACCAGTAGCCACACCATGTACCAAGGCTGGATCACCGGCGCCAAGACGACGACGGCTGCGAAGGCCCAGGCCATCCGGCGAAGCACGGTCTTGTTGAACTCCGATTCGTCCTCGAGGGGCGCGGGCAGTCCGAATCCGCGGCCAGGCGTCCGTACGGCTAGCCAGACGATGGCAAGCGCCGAAACCGCCGTTCCGGCGGTCTGGATGACGTCCGTTACGGGAACGCCGGGGCCAGCGAAAAGTCCGACGGCGAGCCCCACCGTGTGGGCCAGCAAGCCCACCGGCGCGTACCAGATCCAGACGGCGCCGGGAGTCTGCAGGGCGCCAAGCCAACCGAATCCCAGGCCGTTCACCAATCCGGCGGCCGCCAGGAGCCCCAGGGACAAGCCCAACGTGGCCGCCCAACAGATCATCCTGCGGCCCCAGCCGGCACGGGCACCAGCCCACAGCAGTCCGGCAAAAGGCAAGGCAATCAAAGTAATCGGCTTGATGGCGATCGAGGCCGTGATCAGCACGATTCCCAGCACGGGTCGTTTGACCGAGGCGAAGTACAGCCCGGCAACAACCAGTCCCAACATCAAGGAGTCGTTGTGCGCGCTGGCGATGAAGTTGATCAGGAGAACCGGGTTGAGGACCCCAAGCCACAGCGCCCGCTCCGGATTGACGCCGTGGAGCGCAGCCAGGCGGGGAACGTAGACAGCGAGCAGTACGACCCCGGCGAGGGCAGCCAGACGGAAGGGAATCAGCGCAAGCTCGGGGACGCTTGCGCTCACCCATACGGCACCCTGTTCAATCCAAAGCCACAGCGGACCGTAAGGCGTCGGTGCTTCCGTCCACAATTTGTCGGGTCCGAGCGAAAAGTAGTTGCTCAGGGCCGAGATGCCGTTGGTATATGGGTTCAGGCCCTGCTCCATGAGCCGGCCCTGGCCGATGTAGGCGTAAGCATCCCTGCTGAACAACGGCAAGCTGAACATCATCGGGACTGCCCACATCCACAATGCCCGCCGAAGGACAGGCCGCGAGGAAGGGTTCCATCCGCCGATCCGCTGGGCAATGCGCAGCCAAGAACGCAGGAGCAGGAGTGCACCAAGGCAGAGCATCACGGTGCACAGGATCACACCAACCGGCGATGTCCTGGCCATGATGAAGAGGGGCGTCCGGATCAAGGCACTGCTGCTGGCCAGCCAGCCGACGCCGACCGATCCTGCCACCATGAGCAACGACCCGACGAACCCTTGGAGGACCGCTGTCCTTGCCGCTTTGGCTATGACAGTGCCGTGTGGCGGGACGGTGGAATCGCCAAGCGCCTCTGGATGAGCCAACGAACTCCCCACCTCACGCTCACGAAACTTCGACGTCACCATCAAACAAAATCCTGTCCGGTTTCCTGCCGCATCCGGGCCAAAGTGGCACTGCCGGTTGCCATGGATTATTGCAACTGTAGCATCGCCACCCCTGGCTTCCCGGGGCCAGCCGGACCATCGGTCGGCCCGCGAAAGTGGCCTGAGATAGGATGGATGGGGCTCTGGTTTGATGCCGCAGACCCACAGCCACGCTGGTTCCGCTCGAAATTCAATAGAACCGATGTTGTCTGGAGCGGCTCCGGCCGCTGCGCCTTACGGCACCCTGTGACGATAACTACCTGACAAGGATCCTCCCATTTCCACGGACTCATTCTTCAGCGCGCTCACACGGTTCCGTCATCGCGTTCTTCCCTCTTCGGTGGAGGCAAGGCTCAATTCTCCCAAGGGCCTGCTTGCAGGCTTCTGCGTCGTGCACTTGGTCTTCCTCGTGTTCGCGCTGATCCTTTCCCTGCGCGGCGAAGCCTTCAGCGACACCTTCATCTACCGGGACTGGACCTCTGCCGGTTTCCGGGATGAGAACCTCAGCGGCGGGCCCAGCCCGTGGGTCTACCCCGTCCTCGCCTTGGTACCGATGGCCATCGCAGGCTTGGCCGGACCCGGTCCGTTCTTCTTCCTGTGGGTGCTCATGATCACCCTGCTCAACGGCGTCGCCCTAGCCAAGCTCACGGGACGGGGCCGCCGTCGCGAGGCCATCCCGGCGGGATGGTGGTGGCTGGTCTTCGTCTTCATCATGGGTTGGCTGGGATTCGCCCGGGTGGACGGATTGACTGCCCCCATCGTCCTGATCGCCTTGGCGTACGGGGTGTCGCACCCGTTCATTGCCTCCACCCTCCTGAGCGTTGCCACCTGGATGAAGGTTTGGCCGGCCGCCGTCATGCTTTCGTTGTTCACCGTGGTCAAGCAGAGAACCAAAGTGGTGGCTGCCGGTATTCTGACCAGCGTCTTGGTGATCGCCCTGACGGCTGCCGTAGGTCAACTGCCGAAGCTCCTTAACTTCCTGACCCAGCAAGGCGATCGTGGCATGCAGTTGGAAGCCACGTTCACCACTCCTTGGCTGTGGCTCTCGGTCCTCCATGTGGGTGACTCCAGGATGTACATGAACACGGACATCAACTCGATGCAGGTGGATGGGCCGGGCACGGCCTTCATGTCCTTCCTCATGCAGCCCCTCCTTGCCCTCGCCGCGATCCTGGTGGCTGCCCTGACCTTCTGGGCACTCCACAACGGCAAGCGAAGTGGCGGAGCGGACCGCACCGAACTATTACTGGCTGGATCCCTGACCATGGCCACGGCCTTCGTCGTGTTCAACAAGGTCGGGTCACCCCAGTTCATGGTGTGGCTGGCGCCTGCCGTCGCCGTCGGGCTTGCCCACAGCTGGAAGGAATGGCGGGTGCCCGCGGCGATGCTCATCGCCATTGGGGTGGCCACATACTTCATCTACCCCCTCTTCTATGACGCACTCAGCCACAACAACCCTTTGATGGCCTTGGTCCTGACGGTGCGCAACGTCCTGCTGGTGGTCCTGTTCTGCTGGTCCGTACGCCGCCTGTACCTTTTGGGCAAGAAGATCCCGGCCAACGAACCTGCCGCCGCTGCCAAGGAGTCCTGAGATTTCCGTTCGATTCTTCGACGGGCTGGCCCGCGTGCGCGACGCCGCCCTGCCGCCTGCCGCCGTCGACTGGTTCAGCCGTCCCTCCAGCGTTTGGTGGGGTTTCGCCGCCATCCATGTGTACTTCCTCGGCTGGATGGCAAGTTTCTTCCTGTCCGGAAACACGTTCAGCGACACCGAGCAGTACCGTCAGTGGGCGATGGCCGGCTACAACCCCGCGGATCTCCACGGAGCCATCAGCCCTTGGGTTTACCCGGTGCTCGCCCAGATTCCGATCTTCCTGGCCAACATCGCGGGCCCTGGTCCATACCTGCTGGTGTGGACGTTGATCATCACTGCGCTCAATGCGGCCGGTTTATTCATCTTGACCCGCGGCCCGCGCAAGGCAAGCGGTATTGCCCCTGCTTGGTGGTGGCTGTTCTTTACCGCGTTCATGGGCTACCTCAGCTTCGCCCGGGTGGAGGGCATCACGGCACCCATCGTGCTGGTCGCCCTGCTGTATGCCGCCACGCGGCCCGTGGCGGCGGGCATCCTCCTCAGCATCGCCACGTGGATCAAAGTCTGGCCAGCCGCCGTCCTGGTACCCATCGTCATCGCGAGCCACCGCAGGCTGAGGATCATCGCGTGCGGCGCGGCCGTCACCGCAGCCGTCGCACTGGGCACCTACCTTTCAGGCGGCCTCCCGCATATCCTGGACTTTTTGACCAACCAGGGTGAACGCGGCATGCAACTGGAAGCCACGTTCTCAACGCCCTGGGTCTGGTTGAGCGTGTTCAACATCGGCGGCTCCAAAATCGCCGACAACGTCGCCATCAATTCCACCGAGGTGTACGGGCCGGGAGCCAATGTGGCGGCGTTCATGATGCAGCCGCTCTTGGTGCTTGCCGCCGTCGCGGGCTCTGCCCTCTTGCTATGGGCGCTTCGTCGGGGCGCCGAACCGGAAGAGCTGTTTCTCGAGGGCGCCCTCATGATGACCACCGCGTTCATCGTGTTCAACAAGGTGGGGTCGCCGCAGTTCATCATCTGGCTTGCGCCAGTGGTTATCGCCGGGCTGACCCACGACTGGAACCGTTGGCGGGTTCCTGCCGCCCTCCTGATGGGGATCGCCATGACGACTTTTGTGATCTACCCGCTGTTCTACACGCCGCTGATCCACGCCAACCCCGTGATGGCAGCGGTGCTCACTGCACGAAACGTGCTTTTGGTTGTCCTGCTCTGGTGGTCGGTGCAGCGGACCGTGGAATTGGGACGCAAGTCCAGCGCAAGAACTGCTATTCGGAGCGCCTGAGCCGCTGCTCAAGCCTGCGGAGCAGTTGCGCAGGGGTGGAACGGATCAGCAGCCTTCGCGTGTGAACGTCCAACACCATCAGGTAGACAGTGAATCCCGCGGCCACCAGGAAGGACAGGGAGGACACTTTGACGTTCAGTTCCACGAAGGACAGCACCGAAATCTGATCCTGTGCGCCGAAGGCCACGAAGAACGTCACGGCGACATAGAGGGACTTGATCTGCCAGTCGTCCCTGATGCCTGTGACCGCGAGCAGCGGGATGAACCACAGGATGTACCACGGCTGGATAATCGGAGAAAGCATGACGACGGCGGCAAACGCCAGGGCCGCGCGTCTCACCAGCCGTGAATAGTCGCCGCGGAACATCAGGACAACCACCAACCCGATTCCGGCCCACTTCATGAGGGTGCGCAGCCCCGTGGCCACAGTGGAGCCAGGCAGTCCCAGGAGATTGGCGATCACCTCGACCTGCTGGCCCAGGAAGCCCGAAGGCGAGTATCCCGTGTAGCCCGGTGTCGGATCGAGGATGGCCCAGACCCACCCAAAGCCAAGGTTGTAAGGAATCCCGCTCACTGCCAGGACTGCAAAGCTGATGCCTGCCGTCGCGCCCCAGAACAGGAACTTGCGCGCCCAACTGGCAGCAGGACCTGCCCACATGAGGCCTATGAAAGGCAAGAGAAGTACCGTGATCGGCTTGATGCCTATGGACGCCGTGACCAGCAGAAGCCCGGTGATATGGCGCCCGGTGGCTGCAAAATACATCCCGGCCACCGCCAGGCCCACCATGAGGGCATCGTTGTGGGCGCTCGCGACGAAGCTGATGAGAAAGAGCGGGTTGGCCACCGCGATCCACAGCGCACGGCCGGGATTGATCCCGTGCAGTTCAGCGAGCCTGGGAACATACATCACGCAGAGCAGCACTCCGACGGTCGCCAGAACGCGAAAGAGCAAAACGGAAAAATCGGGCTGGGCGTCGGTGATGCCCACAACCCACCTGGCAAGCCACAGGAAGTAGGGTCCGTACGGCGTCTTGGCTTCAGCCCAGGCAGGGTCGGCGCCCAGGGAAAACCAGTTGCTGAGCGAAGAAATCCCTGCCGTGTATGGGTTCTGGCCTTCGAGCACCAGCCTGCCTTGGCCGGTATAGGCGTACACGTCGCGTGAATAGATGGGCACGGCAAACATCAGGGGCGCTGCCCACGCCGCTACGGCGACAACCACGGATCTGAGCGAGCCTGGCCCCCAGTCCTTGAGCCTTTGCCCGAGCCTCAACCATGACCTGACCAAAAGCATGGCCCCCGCCGTCAGCAGGATGGTGGAGGTCGTGACGCCCCAGCCCTCAGTGCGCAGGGCGATGACAAGGGGGTGCCTGAACATGGGCGAGCCGTTGGCGATCCAGCCGGCGCCGATCGAACCGGCGAAGATCATCAGGGATCCAAAAAATCCTTGCCAGATGGCCACAAAGGCCTTGATCTGGCCGGGAGTGGCGGCCCCGAGGAGCGGGGCATCCGGGGAATCGAGACGGGCGACGGCCTTCTCCGACGGCGCCGAGGGTTCCTTTGCCTCGTCCCGGCTATTTGAGGTGCCCACGCCCGTTCCGCCTGCCGTCATGATATTCCAGTCCCTACCTACATTGGTCCAGCTCATCGATGCAGGCAACAACCGCTCGACAACGGCCCAGTTTACCAGCCGCAGTATGCCGCGGGCGCGGAATGGAGCGCCCCGACACCCTTCCCGTGCGCCCGAAAGGTAGGCTTGACGAGTGCCTATTACTAATGAACGCATCGTCTGGATCGACTGTGAGATGACCGGTCTCGACCTGGAAAACGACGCCCTGATCGAGGTCGCGGCCTTGGTCACCGATTCGGAGCTGAACATCCTGGGTGATGGCGTAGACGTCGTCATCAAGCCTGAAGACGCTGCGCTTGAACAGATGAACGACTTCGTCCGCGACATGCACACCCGTTCGAAACTCCTGGACGAGCTCCCGCACGGCAAGACCATGGCCGAGGCCGAAGCGATCGTCCTGGAGTACATCGAGAAATGGGTACCCGATCCGAAGAAGGCACCGCTGGGTGGCAACTCAGTCGGCACAGACCGGATGTTCCTCGCGCGGGACATGCCCAACATCGTCGAACACCTCCACTACCGGGTCATCGATGTCAGCACTATCAAGGAGCTCTCCCGCCGATGGTTCCCCCGCGCCTATTTCCAGTCGCCCGCCAAACATGGCGGCCACCGCGCGCTCGGAGACATCAGGGACTCCATCGACGAGCTGCGCTACTATCGCGAGGCCGTGTTCGTCCCGGCTCCCGGACCCGATACAGCAACGGCCCAGAAGATTTCCAAGCAGATTGCACCTGGCCCGGAGGCCCCGGCAAGCACGTGATCTGAGGCACCTTTTCGGGAAATTTCAGCCAAACGGTCAAAAGTGGCAAAACCACCCCTCAAGACGGGGTATAGTTTTTGTCGTTGCCTTCGCAGCGAACGGGTCATTCCGAAAGCGTAAAAGGCGCATGGTGGGCGTAGCTCAGTTGGCAGAGCGCCTGGTTGTGGTCCAGGAGGTCGCGGGTTCAACCCCCGTCGCTCACCCTCATGAGGTCGGTAGCAATTATCGATCGCAGCCAAAGGCCGTACTGGTTATCCAGTGCGGCCTTTGCTTTGTCCCGGCCGATTTTGGCCATTCCAGACCCGAGAACCAGAGGAACACCTGACATGACCGTCCTGCCAGTCACCATCTGGGGCGAGCCCGTGCTTCACCGCCGGGCGAGCGAGGTAGATGAGTTCGATGACGAACTGCGCACCTTGATTGCGGACATGTTCGAGACCAACGAAGCCGCCAACGGCGTCGGGCTGGCGGCACCCCAGGTGGGCGTCGGTAAACGGATCTTCATCTTCAAATACGCGAACGACGACGACGCACCCGACGAAGGCGTCCTGGTCAACCCGGTTCTCACCCTCTCCAAGATCCCCGGAGCACTTCCGGATCCCGAAGAAGACGTCGAAGGCTGCCTGTCATTCCCCGGGGAACACTACCCGCTGCAGCGGGCCGAATGGGCTCGCGTCCAGGGCTTCGACGGCTACGGCAAGCCAGTGGATTTCGTTGCGACAGGCTGGTTCGCGAGGGTCATGCAGCACGAATTCGACCACCTTGACGGCAAGCTCTACGTGAACCGCCTGGTTGACCGCTACGCCAAGAAGGCCATGAAGCAGGCCAAGAAGAACGGCTGGGGAGTACCCGGCTTGACCTGGATGCCGGGCGTCGATCCGGATCCCTTCGGGCACTGACTGATGGGCGGCATCGCGCAGGACGAATTGTTCAGCCTCCTCGACATCCACGGCGAGGACGCCTTGGCGTGTGCCGCGTTGCTGGGGTCACCGCCCGGAGACGGAACGCGACGGGCCCTTGCCGTGCTTCACGCCCGATTGGGCGCCTTTCCAAGCAAATCTGCCCCCGCCGATGGCTGCACGGAGACGGACTGGATTGAGGCGCTCCTGCGCTTCGCTCCTGTGGTCCACCGCCATCATCTTGCCCTTGGTATCCCGCCGGAATCTTCCGCCGCGATCCTGGCCGATGTGGGACTGAACCTTCGCATCAATCGACGGGTTCATGGGCGCTTCGGTTTGGACACGTGGGCGTGGCTGACGCTTCACATGGCCGGAAACATCTTCCGGATCGGCCGCTTGCAATTCCACCTTGTCCGCGGCGACGCGGAAGGGTCCGCCGCAAGCGACTCCTGGGTGCTGGGGATACACATCCCAGAAGATGGTGGTCTCTCCCCCGCCCTCGTAGACACGAGCCTCAGCCAGGCCAGGGAGTTCTTTGACCTACACTTCCCGGACAAAGCGGTCTCCGCGGCGAGCTGCGACTCCTGGATGCTGGATCCCTATCTGGCACAGAAACTACCGGACAGCAACATCGCAGCTTTTGCCCGCCGATTCACCCTCGACCGCTGCTCCGACGCCCCGGGCGACGCTGTCTACTTCACCTTCCGGCACCGGGGCATGGAAAACCTTGACCAGCTCCCCCGCGAAACCTCGCTTCAGCGAGTGGTGCTGGAGAGGATCGACGAAGGCGGAGTCTGGCAACTCGGACACGGCCACTTGGTAATTCCTCCAGCGCAGGCCAATCGCGCCTGACGCGGCAGCCCCGCGCTTCCGGGTGGCTACATCGCCCTGATGGTCCGCTGGCCGGGGCACGAGTCCAGGACGCGCCTCATGGCGTCTTTCTCCGCCTGGGTGACCCAGAGCCTGTAGGCGGCTTTGACGGACACCTGCCGGGCTACGTAATGGCAGCGAAAGCCTTTGTTGGCAGGGAGCCAACTCGCGGCGTCGCTCGCGCCCTTCTTCACGTTGGCAGGACCGTCGACGGCAATCAGGTTGAGGGGATCATTGGCGAGGCTTTGGCGCTGCTTGGCCGTGAGCTGCTGGGCACCCTTCTGCCAGGCGTCCCCGAGAGCCACCACATGGTCGATCTGTACGGCCGAGCTGCTTTCGGAGCCCCGGCGGAAATGGATGTCCTGGCCGATGTATGGCTCACGTAGCTCCCCGGAAGCGATCCTGCATTTGGAGCCTGCCGTGAACTCCGCCGCTGCAAGATCCCGCCTGAGGATGTCGTTCCTGGTATCGCAGCCGTTCCGGTCGACGTCGAGCCATGCCTGGCCGAATTCGTTGCGGTCATAGTTGTCCTTGGCGGCGCGCCCCTTCACGGGAAGCGCTTCCAGTGCATCAACGGCTGAACCGGCAGGTACCGGCTGAACAGCTTCCACCGGCTTCATCCAACTCGGGTCGAAGACGGGAGCTTCCGTCGCTCCATTGCCGGGGTCCTGGGCCACTGCGAACTGGCCGTTGGTGAAGAACCACCCGATGCCGGCAAGTCCACCGGCGATGATGAGGATCACCAGCACCCAGGCCTGCCGGGACTGACGGCGGGCGCGTCGATAGGCGGCCCAAGTGGTGCTCAAGGGATTGTGTCCTTTCGGGGAGGAATACGTCCCTTGAGACTAGATCAGGGCACTGACAACCGACGTCGATATCCACAGTGTGGAGGACAAGTCACAGTGTCGGAACAATCACAACTGCCCGTACAAGCCAGCGTGCGGTCCGTTGCAGCGGCGGCTTACTGCTCCTTGGTGACGCGTTTCATGTCTTCGGCCGCCAACTCCAGAAGCGACCTCAATTGGATGACTCGGTCCTCAGCGATATCACCGGCGGCGTGTGCGGCCTTGGCTTCGTCGAGCAGGCGCTGGGCTTCCTTGAGGTTGGCGCGCGCTACGTCCAGTGCGTGTTCCAAGGTTGTTTCATGTTCCAGAATCTTTTCGCTTTCCATGCGTCCATTCTGGTCAGGTTTCCCGGCTGATACCAGCGAATCAGCCGGGAATCCCCTGTGTCTTTCCTGGTCCTGACCAGAGCCGGCTAGACGCCGGCGGGCTCCAACGTTGCCTTGGACTCAAGGTCAACAGCAACACTGCGTGCCGGGAACGACGGCGGGTTCACCCCGGCCATTTCCTCCATGACACGCACTACCTGGCAGGAGTAACCGAATTCGTTGTCGTACCAGACGTAGACCACGAGGTTCTTGTCGTTGGCGATGGTGGCCAAGCCGTCCACGATGCCTGCACGGCGGGAGCCCACGAAGTCCGTGGAGACGACCTCGGGTGAGTCGATGAAGTCGATCTGCTTGCGCAGCTCCGAGTGCAGGGACATCTCGCGAAGGTAGTTGTTGACTTCCTCCTTCGTGGTTCCCTTTTCAAGGTTCAGGTTCAGGATGGCCATCGACACGTCCGGGGTGGGGACGCGGATCGCGTTGCCGGTCAGCTTGCCCTGCAGTTCCGGAAGGGCCTTCGCCACTGCCTTGGCCGCACCCGTTTCGGTGATGACCATGTTCAGAGCGGCCGAGCGGCCGCGGCGGTCGCCCTTGTGGAAGTTGTCGATCAGGTTCTGGTCGTTCGTGAACGAGTGCACGGTTTCCACGTGGCCGTGGACGACGCCGAACTTGTCGTTGAGTGCCTTGAGCACCGGGGTGATGGCGTTCGTGGTGCACGAGGCCGCGGTGACGATCGTGTCCGTGTCCTCGATGGAGGAGTGGTTGATGCCGTGGACGATGTTCTTCAGCTCGCCCTTGCCCGGAGCCGTGAGCAGCACGCGCGCGACACCCTTGCTCTGCAGGTGCTGGGACAGGCCCTCGGCGTCGCGCCAGCGGCCCGTGTTGTCGACCACGAGCGCATCCTTGATGCCGTAGGCCGTGTAGTCAACGGTGGAGGGGTTGTCCGAGTAGATGACCTGGATCTGGACACCGTTGGCCGTGATCGTGTTGCATTCCTCGTCCACGCGGATGGTGCCTTCGAAGGAACCATGCACCGAGTCGCGCCGCAGCAGGCTGGCGCGCTTGACGAGGTCGTTCTCGGCACCCTTGCGGACCACGATCGCGCGCAGCCGCAGGCCGTGCCCGCCGCCGGCCTTTTCGATGAGGAGGCGCGCCAGCAGGCGGCCGATACGACCGAAACCGTAGAGCACGACGTCGGTGCTGGTCCGGTCATCCGCGCCGCGGCGCCCGACAACCTCGGCAAGTTCGGCGCGCAGGAAGTCTTCCAGGGGCGTTCCCGGGGCCTCGGCCTTGTACTTCTCGTTCAGGCGGGCGATGTCGATCGCAGCAGCCCCGAGTTCAAGCTCGGCCAAGATGTTCAGCAGCGGCGCGGTTTCCTCGAGCCGGAGTTCGTCCTTGCTCATCCGGCGCGCGAAGCGGTGGGCTTTCAAGATGTTCATCGACGACTTGTTGATGAGGCTGCGTCCGTGGATGCTCGTCACCACGTTGTTTTCACGGTACAGCCGGCCGATCACCGGAATCATGGCCTCGGCCAGCGCTTCGCGGCCCATCCACGTATCAAGACAAGAATCTGATGACTGGCTCACAGAACTACCTTCCTAGGGTCAGCTACATACGTCCTCGTACGTAGATGGTGGCCGCCCGGAGTAATCCAACGGCACTGGCATCGGCGGGACTTCGGTCTGCCCGGACACCTCGAACGTTGCAAAGAAAAACCGCCGGCTGCGAACGCAGAACCGGCGGTGGAACTTCTACGTTCACTGTCCATTCTAAGGTCTGGCACGGGAGGCTTTGGCCGCCGGAATGCGTGAAATCACTCACACAAGGCTGAGGGATGGGTTGACCGATACGCCGGGTTCTGTCCTCCCGCGCCATTGCAGGCGAAGGAGTGGCGACCATCCATCTACGAACGCCGTTGCCGACGCCCTCCAGCGGCCTACCCGGACACTCGGGCGAGCAGCCCTCGATCGTGTCCTGTCTGGCCTTGCTCCGGGTGGGGTTTACCTAGCCTCCTTGGTCACCCAAGGAGCTGGTGGTCTCTTACACCACCGTTTCACCCTTACCTGCTGCCTACCTGTGCTAGCACAAGCAGACGCAGGCGGTCTGTTCTCTGTGGCACTGGCCTGCGGGTTACCCCGAGTGGGCGTTACCCACCACCCTGCCCTATGGAGCCCGGACGTTCCTCGAGCCACTCACGTGGCGCGCGGCCGCCTAGTCAACCCATCCGCCTTACAGTCTACCGGCGTCGGGCCCTCCACATTTTCCAGACGGCGCGGCCGGACTGTGCGCCCGACGGGTGGAGCCTGTATTGCGGCTAATATCGACTGGTGCTGATTCTGCTGCCGCCTTCCGAAGGCAAGACCCCCGCCGAGAAGGGCTCCGCCGTCGAATGGGAGTCCCTGAGCTTTCCGGACCTCAACAGCTACCGGGCCAAAGTGCTCGACGCGTTGGGCCTGGTCAGCGCACATGAGGACGCCCTCGCATTGTTGGGGGTGGGCGCATCGTTGAAGGACGACGTCGAACGCAATACCCGGCTCCACGCCGAACCCGCGGCCCCTGCCCACCAGGTGTATTCCGGTGTTCTCTACGACGCGCTCGGCTACAAGACCCTGACACCGGCACAGCGCCGCAAGGCGGTGGAGTCGATCCTTGTGGTGTCCGCCCTGTGGGGCGCCATTGGCTTCGGCGACCGCGTGCCCGCCTACCGCTTGTCCATGGGAACGGCACTGCCCGACGTCGGGCGCCTCGCCTCATTCTGGAAGCCGCAGCTCACTCAGGCCCTCGCCTCGCGGGTGGAGGGCGAGCTGCTAGTGGATTGCCGCTCCAGCACCTACGCCGCGGCTTGGGCCCCGCCAGCGGCGCAGACTGTCTCCGTCAACGTCTTTTCCGAGTCCAACGGAAAACGCACTGTCGTCAGCCACTTCGCCAAGCACACCCGGGGCGAACTCGCACGGCACTTGTTGAGCCGCCGAGGCAAGGCCCCGGAGACGCCCGAACAGCTGCTCAAGGCCGCTTCGGAAATGTGGACGGCGGAGTTAACGGAAGGCACGGCGCGCAAGCCGCACACCCTCAGCATCATCCTCCCCAACTAGTGGGGTGGGGAACAGGCGGCTAGTTCCACTCGGCGGAGCGCACCAGGATGCAGCCGGAATCGGGGCAGAACACGATCTCGTCCTCGGCAGCGGCCTTGACCTCGGCAAGGTCGCCGGGGCTGAGTGTCATTCCCGAGCCTTCGGACTTGCCGTGGAACAGCCTCGCGGCGCCCACCCCGCGCTTGGCAAGGGTTTTTTCGTAGATAGCCAGCATCCCGGCGTCGAGCCTTTCGGCGAAGCCGGTCCGCTGGGCGCGCACATCCGTCTCTTCGGCAACAATCTCGGCGATCGCGGCGTCAAGTTCGGCACGGATCCCGGAGAACGAACCCTGGATGTCATCGACGATCTGCTGTTGCGCGGCTTGGCGCTCCCGGAGTCCGTCCAGGCGTTCGAGGATTTCCAGCTCGACATCCTCAAGGTCCGAACGACGCTTGTTCAGTGAGGCGATATCGCTTTGCAGCGCGACCAGGTCCTTGGAAAGTCCGGTACCGCTGTTCAACCTGGCTTCGTCGCGCGCAATGCGCCCAGCCACTTGTTCGACGTCGGCCTCTGACCTGCGAAGCTCGGCTTCGGCGTCGTGGACGGCAAGTTTCGCGGCGCCGAGCGCCCCGTTGGCCACGCTGAGGGCATCCTGAAGATCGGTGATGCGGGGATCGGTCTCCAAAGCGCGACGGCGGTTCGCCAAGGATTTGAGCTTCGCATCCAACCCCTGCAGTTCGAGCAATTTCAACTGTTCCGCCGGTGCTGCCTTGGCCACGCTTACCTCCGCTTGATCGTGCCGGGACTGATATTCAGCCCCTGCCAGGCCTTGGGCCTGCTTGTCTCGACTCTAGCGCCTAGCGCGCTCCCCTGCCTCGCGCCCCAGCCTTAGCCGGGAGTGAGAATGAAGTCCCACGGATCGCTGTTGGTGGAAGCCACCCGGATCTCGACGTCGTGACCCTGGTCCGCGAGCACGTTGCCGAGCGCTTCGGCCGCGGCGGGCAACCAGAGCCATTCGCTCGCGAAATGCGATACGTCGACGAGGTACGGCCTGCCGTCAACGGCAGCTTCGCGCGCTTCGGAGGCCGGGTGGTGCCGCATGTCCGCGGTGACGTAGATATCCGCCTGGCTGGCGCGGACGGCGTCGAAGAGGCTGTCACCGGCACCTCCGCAAACGGCGACGCGGCGCACGAGCCCGTCCTTGTCCCCGGCAACCCGCACGCCGCCGGCCACTGAGGGCAGGATCTCGAACACCCGGGCGGCGAAATCTCCGAGAGTCATGAGTTCGGGCAGGTCGCCGACCCGGCCGATCCCCTCTTCCGGCAGGCCGTGGGCCGCAGGAGCCAGCGGGACAACGTTGTCCAGCCCGAACGCGTCGGCGAGGACATCGGAAACGCCTCCGACGGCGGAGTCCCCGTTGGTGTGCACGGTCAGCAGCCCGGTGCCTGACTCAATGAGCCGATGGACAGCAAGGCCCTTGGCACTCGTGGCAGCAACGGAGGTGACGCCCTTGAGCAACAAAGGGTGGTGCGTGACGAGGAGTTCGGCGCCCCATTCAATGGCTTCCTCAATGGCGGCGAGGGTCGGATCCACGGCGAACATGACCTTGGTGACGGTGGCTGTCGGCCGTCCGACCACGAGCCCTACCTCGTCCCATTCCTCGGCGAGCGATTCCGGCCAGAGCTCCTCCACTGCCAATAAGACCTGACCGAGCGTAGGGGTGCTGGCTCTTGGAGTTCCGGCTGTACCGTTTTCCGGTTCTTCCCCGGATCCTGTATCTGCAACCGCGGTGTTCACAGCTTCCATGCATTACATTCTTGCGCATCCGGCGGCCAAGACGCGCTTGCGGCAACCGGACTGTTTGAGATTGTTGCCAGTGGCCAGGTCTGCGCCGTCACAGTCCCGTAAGGTTGTGCGGGAATCATCCAGGACTCCCAGCCATTGAAGAGATCATGAAAACTTTTGTACTTGGTGGAGGCTGCTTCTGGTGCCTTGACGCTGTCTATCAGAAGACCAAGGGCGTCAGTTCCGTGGTTTCCGGCTACACCGGCGGGCACATCCGCAACCCTGACTATTACGACGTCTGCTCCGGAATGACGGGCCACGCGGAGGTCGTCGCCGTGACTTTCGACGAGGACATCATTCCGGCGGACATCATCCTGGACATGTTCTTCGCCCTGCACGATCCCACCACCCTCAACCGCCAGGGCTACGACGTCGGGACCCAGTACCGGTCCTCGATGTTCTACACCACCACCGAAGAAAAGATCCTCTTCGAAGAAGCCATCCTCCGGAACCAGGAACTGTGGTCCAAGCCGATTGTGACCGAGGTGAGCAGGTTGCCGGACTTCTACGAAGCCGAGTCCATCCACCAGAACTATTACGCCAAGTTCCCGGAGCAGGGCTATTGCCAGGTCATCATCAACCCCAAGCTCGCCAAGGCCCGGAAATATTACTCTTCGTGGCTCCGCGCGTAGCAGCGTGTAGCACCGCTCGTTAGGCTGACCTCAGCAGTAGCTATTTCAGCGAATTCAGAGAATAGGCATGATTACATGGCACGGATCTACGACGACGTCACCCAGCTGATCGGCGGAACCCCCCTGGTCCGCTTGAACAGGCTCACCGAAGGCTTGGACGCCACTGTTGCGGTGAAGCTGGAGTTCTACAACCCCGCCAATAGCGTCAAGGACCGTATCGGCGTCGCCATCGTCGACGCCGCCGAGAAGTCCGGTGCGCTGAAGCCGGGCGGCACCATCGTCGAGGGAACGTCGGGCAACACCGGCATCGCGCTGGCCCTGGTCGGCGCGGCGCGCGGTTACAAGGTCATCCTCACGATGCCGGAAACCATGTCCACCGAGCGCCGGGTCATGCTGCGCGCCTACGGTGCCGAGATTGTCCTGACTCCGGGCTCTGAAGGCATGCGTGGCGCCGTCGAGAAGGCACAGGAGATCGTCGCCAACACGGAGAACTCCATTTGGGCCCAGCAGTTCGCCAACGAGGCAAACCCGGCAATCCACCGCGCCACCACGGCCGAGGAAATCTGGGCGGACACCGAAGGCGGAGTGGACATCTTCGTCGGCGGCGTCGGCACTGGCGGCACCATCACCGGCGTCGGGCAGGTCCTGAAGGAGCGCAAGCCCGAAATCCAGATCGTGGCCGTTGAGCCCAAGGACTCCCCCATCCTGAACGGCGGCGCCCCGGGCCCGCACAAGATCCAGGGTCTCGGCGCGAACTTCATTCCGGAAATCCTCGACACCAACGTCTACGACGAGGTTCTCGACGCAACCCTCGAGGACTCCGTGGCCACCGCACGTGCCCTCGGCACCAAGGAAGGCATCCTGGGCGGCATCTCGGCCGGTGCGGCCGTTTGGGGTGCGCTGGAGCTCGCAAAGCGTCCGGAGAACAAGGACAAGCTCATCGTGGCAATCGTTCCCGACTTCGGCGAACGTTACATCTCCACGGTGCTTTTTGACGACATTCGCGGCTGATTGCGGACCCCGCGCAACCGCTTTCTTTCATTTCCTGTAGAAAGGTCTTTGTGAGCTTCTTCGCAAGACTTATGGAAGACCTCGAGGCCGCCCGGTCACATGACCCGGCGGCCCGAGGCTCCTTTGAGAACTTCTTTGCCTACTCCGGCCTGCATGCCATCTGGGCGCACCGCCTGACCCACAAATTGTGGCAAAAGCCTGAGTTGCGCTTCCCGGCCCGTATCATCTCCCAACTCACCCGGTTCCTGACCGGCATCGAGATCCACCCCGGCGCTACCATCGGCCGCAGGTTCTTCATTGACCATGGCATGGGTGTGGTAATCGGCGAGACTGCCGAGATCGGCGAAGACGTCATGATCTACCACGGCGTGACGTTGGGTGGCCGCTCGTTGGCCAAGGTCAAGCGGCACCCCACCATCGGAGATCGGGTCACCATCGGAGCGGGGGCCAAGGTCCTTGGTCCCATCACCATAGGCGCCGACAGTGCCATCGGCGCCAACGCCGTGGTGGTCAAGGACGCACCGCCTGAGTCGATTATCACGGGCGTCCCGGCGACGTGGCGCCACCGTGATGCCAAGAGCGAAACCAAACCCGCGGTCGACCCCGCCGAGTATTACATCGAATACCGGATCTAACCGGAAAAGCGTTTGTAGGCGTTCCAAAAAACGGTGTCGAACGCCCGGTCGGGAAGTACCCTCCGCAAGGCGAGAATGGTCCAGGCCCCCCTACCCACCGGGTATCGGGTCCTGGGCCTTCGTGACGTTGCCGCATGCACAATGGCGCCCGCCACGGTGCGCGGGTGCGTCGACAGCGCAGTTCCCGACGTCGATGCAAGAGCGGCTGCCACGATCCCGGCCTGCTCGCGATATGGTCCATGTCCTGAGACCGTCAGCAGGCTCTCCCCCGCGATGGTTCCCCATTCCGTGTCCGTGCCGGCGGGCTCGATGATAGCCACGTCGATGCCATGGGGCTTTAGTTCCAGGCGCAGGGAGTCGCTGAGGCCCTCGACGGCGAATTTTGTTGCGTGGTACCAGGCTCCCAGGGGTTCATACATTTTGCCGCCGATCGAGGAGACGTTGATGATCCTGCCGGAGGCCGCAGCACGCATCACGGGAATCACCAGCTGGGACATCCGGGCGAGGCCGAAGACATTGACCTCGAACTGGCGCCGGCCCTCATCCAACGGAACCTCTTCCAAGGAACCGTAGGATCCGTATCCGGCGTTGTTCACCAGTACGTCGATCCGCCCCTGCTCGGCCAGGACGAGGTCCACGGCGGCCTTCATCGAGTCATCCTCAGTGACGTCCAAGGACAGCACCTTGATTCCGTGGGCCTTGAGCGGCTCCATCTTTTCGACGCGCCGAGCCCCCGCGTACACGACCATTCCTGCCTTGCTGAGCTTGATGGCGGCTTCGAAGCCGATTCCTGTAGACGCACCTGTGACAAATGCGACGCGTTGCGGCATGGACTGCTCCTCGGGTGGCGTGTGGTGTTTTCCTTCGGGACGTACCTACGGCAAAGGCCGGCGCCTCCACAGTAACGCGGAAGCACCGGCCTTTGTCTTGAACCGAATCGAGCCTGCCCCTAGAGTGGGGCAGCAGGGTCCCTACGTGGCGACGGAGTCGACACGAAAGGGCCAGGCCCCAAGAGTGGGGCAGCAGGGTCCCTACGTGGCGACGGAGTCGACACGAAAGGGCCTGCCCCAATCTGCGGGACAGTGGGGTTTTTAGTGGGTGTCGACTGCCGAGATCTCGGACTTGTCTTCGCCCCACAGGGTGTGGAAGGTACCCTCGGCGTCAACGCGGCCGTAGGTGTGCGCTCCGAAGAGGTCGCGCTGTCCCTGGATGACCGCTGCAGCGAGGCGCTTGCGGCGAAGTCCGTCGTAGTAGGCCAGCGAGGAGGAGAACACCGGAACCGGGATGCCCAGCTGGACAGCCGTGGCCACCACGCGGCGCCATGCCGGCAGCGCGCCGGCGATGGCCTTGGTGAAGGCCGGGGCGAACAGCAGGTTGGCCGGCTTCTCAACGGCAGCGTAGGCGTTGGTGATTTCCTTGAGCAGCTCGGCGCGGATGATGCAGCCGCCGCGCCACAGCGAAGCGATTTCATCGAGCTTGAGGTCCCAGCCGTATTCCTTCGCGGCGGAGGTCAGCATGTCCAGGCCCTGGGCGTAGGAAACCAGCTTGGAGGCGTAAAGCGCCTGGCGGACGTCCTCGACGAAGTTCTCCGGGACCTCGACGGCGATTTCCTCGCCGGCGAGCAGCTCCTGGCCAAGCTTGCGCTGTTCTGCCTGGGAAGAGAGGGCCCGCGCGAAGACGGACTCCGCGATGCCCGATACCGGGGAGCCGAGCTCAAGGGCGGAGATGACCGTCCAGCGGCCGGTGCCCTTCTGGCCGGCAGCATCCACGACGACGTCGACGAACGGCTTGCCCGTCTTGGCGTCCACGTGCCCCAGGACCTCCGCGGAGATTTCGATCAGGAAGGAAGCGAGTTCGCCCTTGTTCCATTCGGCGAAGATCTTGGACTGCTCGGCCGGCTCGATGCCGGCGCCGGAGCGCAGGAGATCAAAGGCTTCGCCGATGACCTGCATGTCGGCGTATTCGATGCCGTTGTGGACCATCTTGACGAAGTGGCCGGCGCCGTCGGTGCCGATCCAGGCGCAGCAGGGCTGGCCGTCAACCTTGGCCGAGATCTTTTCGAGCAGCGGGCCCAAAGCTTCGTAGGACTCCTTGGAACCACCGGGCATGATGGAGGGGCCGTTGAGGGCGCCCTCTTCGCCGCCGGAAACACCGACGCCCACGAAGTGCAGGTCCTTCTCGGCCAGCGCGGCTTCGCGGCGGCGGGTGTCCTCGTAGTGCGAGTTGCCGGCGTCGATCACGATGTCGCCGGGCTCCAGCAAGGGAACGAGCTGGTCGATGACAGCGTCAACCGGCTTGCCGGCCTTCACCATGATCAGGACGCGGCGGGGCTTCTCGAGGGAGTCCACGAGTTCCTGGAGGGTTTCCGTGCGGATGAAGTCGCCGTCCGTGCCGTGCTTGGCCAGCAGGGCGTCGGTCTTTTCGACGGAGCGGTTGTGGAGGGCAACGGTGAAGCCGTTGCGGGCCAGGTTGCGGGCCAGATTGGCGCCCATCACCGCGAGGCCGGTGACACCGATGTGTGCTGACATCAAAACTCCAATTCATTCTTGTGCATCGAGTCCTGCTAGAAGCGAGGAAACGCTTTCTAGAGCAGTAGCTGGAATAAACCATACGTATTCGGACCACGTCTGGGAAAGTTGCGCCCACGTTTTGGAAACGTCCGCGTCACAAAAGAGTCTATGTTGCGGGCCAGCACCGTGGGGAGTTCCCCGGCGCTCGGGCTTCCGGTAGCAGAGTGGTCAACGCCACTATGCTTACGACTATGTCAACCAGTCTCCACTACCGCGCTGTCGAGCACCTGGGTACCCGGATCGTCGGCGGTAAGCTCCCCACCGGTCACGTCATGTTGGCCGAGCACCTTGAGGAGGAGCTCAAGGTGTCACGGTCGGTGGTACGTGAGGCCGTCAGGGTACTGCAGTCATTGGGACTGGTGGAAACCATCAAGCGTGTTGGCATCCGGGTCCTCCCCGCGCACCGCTGGAATCCCTTCGATCCGCTTGTCATCCGTTGGCGGCTGGCCGGAGAAGGCCGCGGCGCCCAGTTGCGCTCCCTCGCCGAACTCCGTTCCGCCGTCGAGCCCGTAGCTGCGGAGCTGGCTGCGGAAAACGCTCCGGAGTCGCTGCGCAGCGAGTTGTTGGAGATCTCCCTGGCCATGCGTGAAGCAGGCCGCGCGGGCGACATGCCCACGTTCCTGGACCTTGACATCCGCTTTCACGCCTTGGTGCTCTCCGGTTCCGGCAATGAAATGTTCGCGAACTTGATCGGGCAGGTCACGGAGACGCTCACCGGCCGGACGGTTCACGGGCTCATGCCCGAACATCCGAAGGAAGCGGCCTTGCAGTGGCACCTGGATGTAGCCCAGGGCATCAGCGACGGGGATGGTGACAAAGCCCGCGAGGCCTCGTCCAACATCATGCGGGAGACCATCGCAGACCTGTCACCCAGCTGGGAAGGCCAGCCACGGGTGTTCGTTCCAGTCGAGCGGCGCTGACGGCTGACCGCCAGTGCCGCTCGGCTCATCGCCTCACCGCCTGAGAGCTTAGGCCACAGGCTGGAAGTTCAGCAGGACCTTCCCCGATTCGGCCGAGTTCCTGGCCACCTCGAAGGCCTCCAGTCCACGGTCCAGCGTGAATTCGTGCGTCACTACCGGGTCCACGTAGAGCGAACCGTCCTCGAGCGCCGCAATGACCTCGTCGATCTCGTTGTTGAATCGGAAGGACCCGAGCAGTTCGAGCTCGCGGGTGATGGCCAACGAAATGAAGACCGGCTGCGGCCCCGAGGGCAGCAGCCCGACCATAACCACCTTCCCACCGCGGACGGCGCCCTTGATGGCCGATGCGAGTCCGAAGTGGCTGCCGGAGGACTCGATGACGACGTCGGCCTCCACGGCGGCGATCGCCTCCGCGTCGTCGCCCTTGAGGACCTCGTCGGCGCCCACTGCACGCGCGATCTCAAGAGGCTTGTCGTGCATGTCGACGGCCACGATCCGGGATGCCCCCGCGCGCTTGAGGACAGCAACAGCCAGCGCACCGATCGGACCGCTTCCGATCACCAGCGCCGTCTTTCCGGCCACGTCCCCCGCGCGGGCGACGGCGTGCCAGGCAACGCTGGCAGGCTCCACAAGCGCCGCGGTGCGCAAGTCCAGCGTGGCCGGAAGGGCCCGAAGCATGCGGGACGGCAGGGTGGCGTAACGGCTGAAGGCGCCGTCCGTGTGCGGGTACCGTGCTGCGCTGCCGAGGTAGGTGCAGCCCGGGGAGAGGTTGGGCCGGTCTTCCGGATACTTGGCGGCACCCGGGGCGGGGGTCGCGGGGTGGACGGCGACGGCGGTTCCGGCGGCCGGACCGCTGCCGTCCGCGGCCTGCTGGACAACTGTGCCGACGATTTCGTGACCGAGCACCATCGGGGCCTTGAGGATCGATTCCCCCGCCGCGCCATGGAGCCAGTAGTGCAGGTCCGAGCCACAGATGCCACCGTAGGCGATCTCGACGACGGCCTGGTCTGGGGTGGGAACAACGAGGGCTATGTCCTCGATGCGAAGGTCACCGGCGGCGTGCGCCACAACCGCGGGTGAAGACTGGGGAAGCTGGAAATCGCTCATTAGACGACCACCGTCATTCCGCCGTCGACGAAGATCGTCTGGCCGTTGACGAAGTTCGAAGCCTCGGAGGCAAGCCAGACTGCCGGACCAGCGAGATCCGCCACGGTGCCCCACCGGTGGGCAGGCGTCCGGCCCAGGATCCAGGAGTTGAAGTCGGGATCGTCCACGAGGTTCTGGGTCATCTCGGTGTGGATGTAACCCGGAGCGATCCCGTTGATCTGAAGGCCGGAGGCCGCCCATTCGGCGGTCATGGCGCGTGTCAGGTTCCGCAGTCCACCCTTGGCGGCGACATAGGGGGCGATCGTGGGGCGGGCCAGGTCAGTCTGCACGGAGCAGATGTTGATGATCTTGCCGTGGCCCCTAGGGATCATGTGGCGGGCGGCTTCACGTCCCACGAGGAAAGCGCTCGTGAGGTCGGTGGTGATGACCCGCTCCCAATCCTTCACATCCAGGTCCAGCATCGGGACGCGGTGCTGGATTCCCGCGTTGTTGACGAGGATATCGAGGGGTCCGACGTTCTCCTCGACCCAGGCAATTCCGCGGGCCGCTTCCGTGTCGCTGGTGACGTCGAACGCACAACTGTGGATGCGGCCGGGCCCGAAGTCCGCCGCCATGGCGGCTTCCGCGTCCTTGAGGCGTTCCGTGTTGATGCCGTTGAGGACAACGGTGGCACCGGCGTCGGCCAGCCCGCGGGCCAGCGCGTTGCCGATGCCGCGGCTGGATCCGGTCACGAGCGCAACGCGCCCGGTGAGATCAAAGAGTCCACTCATGGTTGTTTCCTAACTTAGTTCGAAGGGCTGACGGAAGAGTCGCTGAGGTTGGCGATGGCCTGGCGGACAACTGCGAGGTCCTGGTCGCCCAGGCCCTGATCAATCAGTTCGCGGTAGAGTTCGACGCCGGCAGTCGCCATCGGAACAGCGGCACCGGCCGCTTCGGCGCTTTCGAGGACGAATTTGAGGTCCTTGTGCATGAACTTCGCGGGACCTGTGGGCGCGTAATCCTTGGCTGCCAGGCGTGGGCCGACAATCTCCAGGACCCGGCTTCCGGCGAGTCCGCCGGCCAGGACATCGAAAAGGGCAGAAGCATCCATGCCCGAGCGCTCGGCGAGTTCGGCGGCTTCCGCGAGCGCCGCCGTCGTGGTCCCGACGATCAACTGGTTGCAGGCCTTCGCCAGCGATCCGGCACCCAGGTTGCCCATGCGGCGGACGGTGGTGCCCATGGATTGGAGCGCGGGAAGTGATCGTTGGAAGTCTTCCTCGGCGGCCCCCACCATGATGGCCAGCGTGCCGTCCTGCGCACCTTTGGTGCCTCCACTGACCGGGGCATCGACGACGACGGCGTTCCCGCCGCTTGCGCTACGGACAGTCCGGCCGAATTCCTGCACGGCGGTCGGGGACACGCTGCTCATGATGATGATCGTGGTTCCCGGAAGCGGCACCTCCGAGCGCCAGGACTCGAGCAGTGGCGCGGCGGCATCCTGGATGTAGGAGAGATCCGGAAGCATGAAAATGATGACGGGTTGATCCCGGAGCCCGGCAACCGACTCCGAGCGTTTTCCGCCGAGCTTCTCCAATTCGGCGAGCGCCTCGGCGGAACGGTTCCACGCAGTCACCTCCCAGCCGTTGCCGAGCAGATTGGCTGCCATGGGGAAGCCCATCAGCCCGAGTCCCACAAAACCTGCGGTCTTGGCGGTCATCTTTCGCATACACCTCACTTCTTTGTGGTTCATCTTTCAAAAACTGTTCAATATCCTAGCCTCAATTCAGTATGATGAACACCATGACGACTGATGAACTCACCATCGCGATCGCAGTCCCGCTCGAAGCTGAGCATGTGGAGCGTATCCGCGCAGTAGATCCGAGCATCACGGTGCTCTACGAACCCGAGCTCCTTCCCCCGGAACGCTTCCCGGCCGACCACTCGGGCGATCCGGATTTCAAGCGGACTCCCGAGCAAGAGGAACGCTACTGGTCCATGCTGAACAAGGCCCAGATCCTCTACGGTTTCCCCAACGAGAATCCGGCCGGACTGGCCCGCATCGCCCAGAGCAACCCGCACCTGCAGTGGATCCACGCCATGGCCGCAGGTGCCGGTGGCGCCGTGAAGGCCTCCGGGCTCGACAGTGAGACCCTGCAGAAGTTCAAGGTCACCACGTCGGCAGGCGTCCACGCCCTTCCGCTGGCCGAGTTCGCAGCCTTGGGCATCCTCAACGGCTTCAAGCGCAGCGCGGAACTTGCCCAGGACCAGGCTGCAAAGGTCTGGCCCGAGCTGCGCACCCCCACCAAACTTGTGAACGGCTCCAAGCTGGTCATCACGGGTCTCGGCGAAATCGGCCTTGAGACCGCCCGGATCGCCCGCGCACTCGGCATGAAGGTGAGCGGAACCAAGCGGAACGTCGAAGCGATCGAAGGGATCGACGAGGTCGCGGACAACGATGGCTTGGCGGGACTCCTGGCTACGGCAGACGCCGTCGTCAACACCCTCCCCGGGACTCCCTACACGGAGAAACTCTTCAACCACGAGGTCTTCTCGGCAATGAAGCCCGGCTCGGTCTTTGTCAACGTTGGCCGCGGAACCGTGGTTGATGAAGAGGCGCTGCTCGAAGCGCTGGAAAACGGCCAGGTGTCCTACGCCTGCCTGGACGTCTTCGCCGTCGAGCCGCTCCCCCAGGACAGCCCGCTGTGGAACCACCCGAAGGTCATGGTCTCGCCGCACACCTCGGCACTCAGTGCCGCGGAGAACCGCCTCATCGCCGAGCGCTTCGCCAGCAACCTGCGTACGTTCCTCGACGGCGGGGAACTCCCCCACCTCGTGGACACGGTGCACTTCTACTAAACCGCCAACAACCCAGCGCCATCCTTGCGGCCTCTCCGGTTTCCGGAGGGGCCGCTTTGCTGTGTGGGGCTTACCCGTGGCACGCCAAATGGCGGGGCGGGGGCGCAACAAAGCGACGGTCCCCTCCGAAGTTCGGAAGGGACCGTCGCTGCTTGCGTACTTCGTGGTACGGGATTCCCTACTTCGCGTCCTCCAGGGAAAGGAGGTCGCGGCCGGCTGTTTCCGGTGTGAAGAACGTCGTGATGTATGAAATCAGCGCCAGGACCAGCGAGTAGACAGCCAGGACCACCCACGAGTTCCCCGTGGCCGCAAGGAGCGCGACGCCAACGAGGGGCACGAGTCCGCCGGCCAGGACAGCGGACAGTTCGCGGCTCAATGCCACACCAGTGAAACGGTACTGCGAGCCGAAGAGCTCGGGCAGGAGCGGGCACTGCGGGCCGAGCATGGACTGCACGCCAAGGGCGATGCCGACCACCATGACGGCCCACACGAGGGTGACGTTGCCGAGAGTTACCAAGTAGAAGGCGGGAATAGCGAAGATTGCCTGGAACAGGGCGCCGTAGCGGTACACCTTCACTCGACCGATACGGTCAGACAGGGCGCCGAAGGTCACCACCATGACGGCGGCGAATCCCGCGGCGATCAGCAGACCGACCGGGCCGATGAACTTGTCGCCGGGAAAGACGCCTTCCTTGACGGACATGAACGAGATGAGCAGCGCCGAGTAGATCGAGGAGTTGCCGTTCTCGCCCATGCGGAGGCCGATGCCCACCAGTACATTCTTCTTGGAGTGCTTCCAAAGTTCGCCAACGGGGTTCTTCACCACGTTCTTGTGCTTCTCCAGTTCCTGGAACACCGGGGTTTCCTTCAGCCTGAGACGGATGAAGATCGCCACGACGATCAGGATGAAGCTGGCGAGGAACGGCACACGCCACAGCCAGCCTTCAAGCACGCTTTTGTTTGCCATGCCAATGAGCGCAAAAGTGCCGGCGCCGAGGAGGGTTCCAAGCTGGATGCCCACGAACGGCAGCGAAGCGAAGTAGCCGCGGCGCTTGGGCGGAGCGACCTCGGAGATCAGTGTTGTTGCACCTGCCTGTTCGGCTCCGGCGCCGAGGCCCTGGACGATGCGAAGCACCACAAGCAGGACCGCGCCGAGCATGCCCGCCTGTTCGAACGTCGGCAGCAAGCCGATGGCGAAACTGGCGAGGCCCATCATTCCGATGGTCAGCAGGAGGACCACCTTGCGGCCGAATCGGTCTCCGATGAATCCGAAGAAGATACCGCCGAAGGGCCGCGCCGCGAATCCAACGCCATAGGTGGCGAACGACGCAATCAGTGCGCCGCTTTCACCCAAGGGCTTGAAGAACAGCGGTCCGAAAATCAGGGCCGAAGCCAGGCCGTAAATGTAGAAGTCGTAGTACTCCAGAGCGGATCCTACGGAGCTGGCAAGAGTTGCCCTTCGCAGCTGTTCCGGCTCAACTACTGCGCCGTCCATATCAGCAAGCTTTGTCTTAGTACGAGTTGTCACAAGCACTCCCTCAAGAACACTCCAGACCCCCGTTGGCCTGGCGAGATAGCGTCAGCCGCCATGGCGTGAATCACTATATTGAACAGAGTACAGCACGTTGGACAACTTTCAAGTGGTGTAATCAGATTTATTTATGACCCCCGTCGGGCGGCGGGTTTTGACCCCGTCGGGCGGCGGAATCAATCAGCCCATCGGGTTGCCCAGCGAGTGGGCGAGCTCCTTGAGCTCCTTCACCATCAGGGCAGCCTGCTCCTCGGAAAAAGTGGCCTTGAGTGCCGTCACCGAGAGGCCGAGGCTGGGGCCATGTGCCCCATGGGTGGGGACGGGCACGGCAAGGCAAACCACGCCGAGCGTGGACTCCTCGTCCTCCAGTGCATAGCCCTGCTTGCGGATCGCGGCCACCTGGGCCTTGAGCTCAGCGGCACTCCGGAGGGACTTCGGGGTCATGACAGGGAGCTCCGCGTCGTCGGGGAACATCGCCTCAATGTCATGGTCGTGAAGCTGGGCCAGGAGAACCTTTCCGACTGCGCTCAAGGAAAGCGGCATTTTGTCGCCAATGTTCGATGTGAGCCGGACGGCCGGGTGCCCTTCGTAGCGGGCCAGGTAAATGATGTGATCGCCGTCGATCATCGCAATCCGCACGGTTTCGCCGGAGAGCGTTGGTGCCTGCTCGCAGAACTTGTAGAACTCTTGTACTTCATCGAGCCGGCTGAGATAGGCGGCACCAAGTTCAACCAGCTTCCGGCCAAGTGAAAAGTCCGCACCTTCGCGGGTAATCAGCCGGGCTTCCTCAAGAGCGAGCAGCAGATTTGACGTGGAAGACTTCGGAATCCCGAGCTCCCTCGATAGATCGCTGAGTGTCAGCCTGCCCGAAGGGGCCTCCGCCAAGGCATCCAGGACCGCGGCAGCGCGGGTCACGGCAGGCGCCGGCGAGGAGCTTCCCAATCCTTCGGCGGAACGGGGGGTGCGGGAATCGGCCATGATTCTCCTTCGCGGGTCGTGCGTCTGGCGCAGAGTGGGCGTGTGCCAGGCAGAAACGCTACCCGGGGGCAGCGGAACTCCGGCCTGAGGCACAACGCTTGTTCAATCCACTGAACAACCACCATCATAGTGGCTTGCTGCTGGGATGAGACTCGCCGGACGGAGAATAGCTTCCTTTCCATATCCAAAAATTCTCTGTATATTCATCTATGAGCTCTCCACCGCGGCATCCCCCAATAGTCGCGGTGGAGAGCTCTTCCAATTCCCCGCAGCGGATCAGGTACGACGCTAGCCCTGCCGCCAAGGCGTGAGGCGAGGTAGCCAGCGCGGTACGTTGGCGCGGTAGGACTCATATTCGGCACCAAACTTGCGTGCGAGCGTCGGCTCCTCATACAACCTGACGAAAGCCACCACGGGAACTGCGCCCAGCGCCGCCAGGCCGAACAGCTTCGGCTGGCCCAGCAGGAGGCCCTGCCCGGTGATCGCGGCACCGATGCCCACGTAGATGGGGTTCCGCACGAAGCTGTAAAAGCCGCTGACCACGAGGTTCTTTGGTGGCGCAAAAGGTGCCGGCGTGCCTACTCCCTCAAGGGCGAACCGCGCAAAGGAATTTGTGATCACCGCTGCGCCGGCGCCGATCAGGAGAACACCTGCGCATTGGGCCGCCAGCCCGCCCGGCACGGGCCGCCGCACTTTCCAACGGGTCAGCACCCAAGGCAACAGGCCAGCGACGGTGGCCGGGGCCGCGGCGAACACCGCCGTACCTATCTCCGCCAGCTTTTTGTCGCGCGCTGCATCTCCGGACGCTGTCATGCTGCCATTCTGAACCGCCAAACGATGGGCCACAACCATCGGGGCCTCAACGCACTGGATTAAAAGCAAGAGCCCCTGAGCCGCGTTTCCGCAGCTCAGGGGCTCTTGCCCGGTCTCCTAGCCGTTTGCCCGCTTGCGGCGAATCACGAAGGCCGAGCCGAGTGCAATGGCGGCGAGAGCCGCGAACAGCACGGAGAACACGGTTGGGGCCATGCCGGTGTCGGCCAGTCCGCTCATTGCCTTAACGGTGGTGCCGGTGCTTCCGGTGGTTGGAGGAACCACGGCAACTCCAGGGTCGACCGGCGGGTCGACGGGCGGATCGACCGGCGGATCGACGGGTGCGGCAGTGACCACGACCGTGAGGTTGGCCGAGCTCGGCTCGAACAGTGCAGGCGCGAAACTCGGCGTGTTCGCCGCGCTGGCAATGGTCACCACACCGCTCACGGCTCCGGCCGCTGCGAACGTCGACGTGGAACTGATCACCCAGACGCCGTTCTCCTCCGTGACTGTTGCCGCGACCGGGGCTCCCCCTGCCCACGACACCGTTGCCGTGATCGGTTCGACGGCGCCGCCGAACGTGACCCTCGCGACCTCGATGGTTTTCTCCCGGCCGGCGATCGCGGTCAAGTCCGCACCCGGCACGATCACCGGAGTGGCCTTGCGCGGAGCGGAGACGCTCGGGATCCAATCCTTCCGGGCCGTGGCCCAGTCGAGGCCTGCCTTAGTGCCGGAAAGTGCGAAATCGAGCCGAGCGCCGTTCCGGAGATCGTCCACATCGACCCAGGCAGCCGTGTGCTCTTTGTCGTTCACGGTCACACCAGCAATGTAGCTCGGCAGCTTTTCGTTCGCGCCTGCAGCGGTGATCCGTAGTTTTTCACCGCTCTCGAGGGTAATCGTGGCGGCCTGAACCTTGGGAGCGTTGAGCGCTATGATCCCCGAGCCGGGCATCACCGGCTGGATGCCGAGCGAGGCCATCACATACCACGCGGCGAGGGTGCCGAGGTCATCATTGCCGACTCCGCCGCCGGGGGTGTTCGGGAAGCGGTTGAGGTTTGCCGCGAGCACGTCGTTGGTCTTGGCCGGCTCACCGACGAAGCCGTACAGCCAGGGGTTCATCATCATCGGTTCGTTGCCCGGGTTGTACCCTATGCTCGTGTAGTACGTGCTTCCACCCGCCGCCCAGCTGCTCGGAGAGACCCCCGGTGCAGACTGGAGGGCCGGCTGGTTGAAGTAATAGTCGAGTCGCTTGACGAACTCCTCGCGACCGCCCATCTTCTCCTGCAGGCCGACCACATCCTGCGTTGCCATCCACTGGTAGTGCCAGGGGGTTCCCTCGTGGAAACCGGACCTGGTCACATCCGTGCGCTCCGGAACCGGGACGAATTGGCCCTCGGGAGTGACGGCGTTGACGATACCCTTGAAACCGCCGCTGAGTGTGACATCCGGGTTCCAGAGCTTCGTCCAGTTGGTGCCGCGGGCCAGGAACTCTGCCGCTTGGCCGGTCTTCCCAAGCCGTTGAGCAGCGGCGCCGATGCTGGCGTCCGCCGCGGCAAACTCCATCGTCGCCGAGCCGCCGTGACGGTACTCTTCGTACTGGCCGCCGAGGCCACCGCCCCACTCCGGATAAAACGGGATGTGGCCCTTGGCCAGGTAGAACGCGGCGCTCTGCCGGCCGACGGATGCGACGCCGGCGGGGGGCGCCGTGGTCGCGTTCTCGACGAGGTAGTCCCACATGCGGTCGGCGATGTCGGCTGGCACCGTGCCGAGCGTGAAGTTCTCGGCGATCCAGGGCGAGACCGGATCGCCGGCCATAATGTTCGTCTCGACCGAGCCGAGCGACCAGCGCGGGAGCCAGCCGCCCTCGACACGGGCTTGGTACATCGAGCGCACGATGTCGGCGGCGCGATTCTTCGCGAACAGCGCATGGAAAGTCGCCTGAGTGCGGTAGGTGTCCCACAGCGAGAACGTCTGGTAGTAGTTCCAGCCATTGGCGGTGTGCGTCTTGGCGTCCATTCCCGCATACCGGCCGTCGACGTCGCTTCCGATAGTCGGCGACAGAAGCGTCTTATACAGCTGGGTGTAGAAGATCTTGCGCTGCTCGGCGGACGCCGTGATGTCGAACCGGCCGAGCTCGGCGTTCCAGGCGTCGCGGGCCTTCGCCCGGATCTGATCAAACGCCAACCGCGTGCCGTCGGCGGTCGCCTCGGCGATCCGGTTACCGCGGGCGCCTTCGACGCTCACGTACGAGACCCCGACGCTCACCTCGACATCGCGGTCGGTCGTGGTATCGAACGTGGCGACGAAACCGTTGTTGCCGTCGGTGACCTCACTGGAGTTCCGGCCGACGGCGAACTGGGCGTTGTTGCCCCAGGTGCCGGTCGACAGCGGAACGCGGTCGAAGGTCGCGCTGAAGAAGTAGCGGGACTTTTTCTCGTTTCCGCTGCAGAACCCACCGTTGTCGATCCAGCCCTCGAGAGTGGTCCCATCGACCCAGGAGACCGAACTAGCGCCGGCGGTGCGCAGCGTCTGCCCCGTGTTGAAGGAAAGATTGGAGGTAGTGCCGGCCGGGAAGGTGTACCTGTGCGCACCCACTCTGGTGGTGGCCGAGAGCTCGACCTTGACGGAGTTGTCGAGAGTGACACCGTAGTAACCGGCTGTGGCGGACTCGCTTCCGGGCTGGATGCCAGTGAACTTTCGCGAGGTGGTGGGCGTGGCGGTGGTGCTGGGCGAGACCAGGAGTTCACCGGCGGCCGGGCAACCCGCACTGTTGACGTGCCGGTGGCTGAATCCCCACACGCGACCGGCGTCGTTGCTGTACGACGTGGAACCGTAGCTGTTGGTGTTGTCAGGGCTGAGCTGCACCATTCCGAACGGGAGCGTCGCCCCCGGATAGGCGTTGCCCTCGCTCTCGGTGCCAACGAACGGGTTGACTTCGTTGGAAAGGTCGGTAACGGTCGGAGCAGCGGATGCCTCGACCGGAGTTCCGATCGCAAGCGCGGCCGCAACCGCCATCGCCGGCGCGAGCCGCGATCGACGTGGCCTTCTCCGGCTCCGTGGGCGTACAGCCGGGCTGTCGTGTGGGCTTGACATCGTGGGGCGTCCTCCTTGACCTGGCTCACGGGTATCGAGCATCAGCGCTCATCACCGCTGTCCGCCGCCGGGCGGTGACGGGGCAACGATGCGTGGAAACGTTTCCACGCGGCCGAGTTTACGCAGCACACCAAGACCGCGTCAACGCTTGAGAGGTAAATGGCGACCGCGCTAAATGCCGGTCAAGGGGATTTATTGGGGCGTGCGAACTGGTGTCAGCGCGCGGCGAGCACCGCGTCGCGACTCAGCTCTCCCGAGCCACGCACGATGAGACGAGTATTCAGCATGACGGTCTGTGAGGGCGAGACATCGCCATCCAGACGCTTGTAGAGCATCCCCATCGCGATCTGCCCCATCGCTTTTGGGTCCTGCGCCACTACCGTGATCCCGGGCACGACGACGTCGGCAAGTTCGAAATCGTCGAAACCCACGATCGCCAGGGAGGTGTTGTGAATGCGCAGCGCGCCGATCACGTTGATGCTCGTGCGGTTGTTGCCGGCGAAAACTGCGGTCGGCGGGTCAGCCGACGCCAACATCCGCCCGAGGGGCTCGTCCACCGGCTCGCGGGTGGTCGAGCTGGAGTAGACGAGTTCAGGGTCGAACGGGATGCCAGCTTCCTTGAGTGCGGCCCGGTAGCCGGCGATCCGCTCGCTTGCGGTATAGAGGTCCGGCCGATCGGTGAAGCACGCGATCCGCCTATGCCCGTAGCCGATGAGGTGCGCGACGCCGGTGCGCGCACCGCCGCGGTTGTCCACGATCACGGCGTCGACATCCAGCTCCCGGGGCGGGCGGTCGACGAAGACCATGCTCGTACCGGCGTCGAGCTCCGCACGCAGGTATTCCTCGTCGCCGCCTTCGGGGAGAGTGATCACCAGGCCGTCGACCCGGCGGGCGCAGAAGGTGAGGATCATCTTGCGCGCGCGCTCCGGATCCTTGTCCGAGGAGGCGGTCAGGAGCACGGAATCGCGGCGCAGCACCTCCTCCTCCACTGAGCGGTTAAGCAGGGAGAAGAACGGGTCTGCGACATCCTCGACCAGCAGCCCGATGCTGGCAGTCGCTCCGGTTCTGAGCATCCTGGCGCTGTCGTTGCGACGGAATCCGAGCGTGTCAATCGCAGCGTTGACCGCGGCGATGCTCTCCTCGCTCACGTTCGACTTGCCGTTGACGACACGGGAGACTGTGCCCACACCGACTCCGGCGACCCGCGCAACGTCTTTCATTGTGGCACGGGCGTTCGGACGCTCGGTAGCCACCCTCACCCCGTCACCTGCGTCCATTTCCGAAACCATCCCGCGACGCATTTTAGCATCGCGGTGCGCTTCATCGCGGTGCTATGTTTCCATACCCCACGTGCTCGGGCTCGATCTGGTGCGAACAAGACCCCAGGGAGTCCGGGACGTCCGCGCGTAGAAAGAAAAGAGCCCCTGAGCTGCGTTTTCACAGCTCAGGGGCTCTCCTTGCTTGGTGGGTCCTACCGGGATCGAACCGATGACATCCACGGTGTAAACGTGGCGCTCTACCAGCTGAGCTAAAGACCCAAACACTGATTTCAGCGCCCTCGGCGCTTCAACCAACGAACATGTACTCTACCGGATCATTCGCCCGGAACACTAATCGGCGAATCCGCGGGCAGTAGGTCGGGAAGCTCCGCAGCGAGCCAGGCCAGCGCGCCGCTGACCCCCGCTTCCACTTTGAGGCTCGCGAACCCGTCGCCGCGGGTCGGTCCACGGTTGATGATCACTACCGGCTTGCCGAGTCTGGCTGCGTGCCGGACGAACCTCAGCCCGCTCATGACCGTCAACGAGGAACCTGCCACCAGCAGCGCCCCGGCTTCGTCCACCATGGAATACGCGCGTTGCACCCGATCCCTGGGCACATTTTCACCGAAGTACACGAAGTCGGGCTTGAGCGTTCCGCCGCAAACGGGGCAAACAGCGACGACGAACGATCGGATGAGTTCGGGATCCTCAACGGATGCATCCGCGTCGGGTGCCATTTCCACGACGCCAGAAGCTTGGGCGGCTTCGAGGAAGCCGGGGTTGATTTCCTCAAGAATGGACGCGATGAGCTGCCGCGTGAAAACGTGTCCTTCCTCAAGGCAGATCACGCGATCGTAGCGGCCATGCAGGTCCACCACATTGATGCTGCCGGCGTCCTCGTGCAGGCGGTCCACGTTCTGCGTGATAAGCCCCGTGATCAGTCCGCGCCGTTCAAGGAGGGCGACGGCGGCATGCCCGGCATTGGGGTCCGCGTGCCGGAGGTGCGACCATCCAAGGTGGTTCCTCGCCCAGTACCGGCGCCGATTGGCAGGACTTCCGATGAATTCCTGGTAGGTCATGGGATTCCGCGGCGCGGCCCCCGGGCCGCGGTAGTCAGGGATTCCGGAGTCGGTGCTCAGGCCGGCTCCCGTCAAAACGGCGAGCCGCTTGCCGCCGAGAATTCCGTCGGCTCGGCGGAGAACGTCCACCTCGTCTGCATCCAGTTCAACTGCAGGGGCCGGCGGACGTATGGCGAAGCCAGTCATTCCGATACCGGGCCGTTGGGCGCTCATCGCCGTTAGGCCTGGCCAAGTTCGGACAATGCCTCGCGGTATTCCGCCAGGTCGCGTGCCTGCCCGCGCGGATTGACGACGACGTAACGGATGATGCCCGCGGCATCGATGATGAAGGTTCCCCGCAAGGACATGCCGGTAGCTGGATCAAACACGCCATACTTCTCGGCTACTTCCCCGTGCGGCCAGAAGTCGGCCAAGAGATCGAACTCGTAGCCTTCCTTTTCCGCATAAGCCCGCAAAGCGAACTTGCTGTCCACCGACACCCCGAGGACTGTGGCGTTGGCATGTTGGAAAATACCCAGATTGTCACGGATCTCGCAAAGCTCCCCCGTGCAGATTCCGGAGAAGGCGAAGGGATAGAAAACCACCACCACGTTGCGGCCGCGGAGATCAGACAGGCGGACCGGCTCCCCGAACTGGTTCACGAGCTCAAAATCCGGGGCTTCCTGGCCCACAACGGGAACTCCCGGACGCAGCCCGGGAGGGTTCAACCTGGAGTGGGTCACTTGTTCTTCTTGCGCGCTACAAGCCTCGTGGCGCTCCAGTCCTTGGAAACGCCTGCGGACGTAGTGCAATGCAAGCCGGCGGTGGGAGCAGCGTCCTGAATATCCGAGGGCGAGACGTAGTTGTCGCGGCCGGACTTGGGGGTCAGCACCCAGACCACGCCGCCTTCACCCAAGGTGGTCAGTGAATCCACGAGGGCGTCGACAAGGTCTCCATCACCATCACGCCACCAGAAAATGACCGCATCCACTACCTCGTGATCGTCTTCGTCAAGCAGCTCGGAACCCGTGAGTTCCTCAATGTCATCACGCAAATCGAAATCGACATCATCGTCGTAACCGAGTTCCTGAATTAGATCCCCATCTTTGAAACCCAATCTTTCCGCCACATTTACCGATGTGGCGGCGTCGGCCTCGCTCACGTTTCCTCCTCTTGAAGTGATTTCGATTACTACAAGCCAACACCCTTTGGGCGTGTGCTTCAAGCCATTGTCCCGCGTTCCACCATAATCCGCGCCCCAGCCACGGCTAAAGCCATGGCCGCAGACGGGGCCATGGCCCTACTGCAGCTACAACTGCCTACGATGTAACAGCTTGAGTGTGACATACAACGCCTTCACGACAGCGCGGCTACGCATCGCGGCTCGTACAAAGCTACAGTGGCCAGTGAAGACTTTGGCTGCAGGGCAACCGCCCGCCGCGAATAGCGCAGCTCAAGCTCAAGAGAACCTGCCCGGCGCACATGACCGGGCTGTTGTAACCGATATGTCGCACACGCCGCGTTCATGACGGGCAGTTACCCTGCCGGACCTGAGGCGACGATGAATGCGCCAAAAGAGAGGTTGGACGTGGCTGCAGGAGAAGAGACCTCACACATCCTTAGCGGGTTGACTTCCCAGCTGCCTGATCGTGATCCGGAAGAGACTGCCGAGTGGGTTGAGTCTTTGGATGCGTTGATCAGGGAGCAGGGCACGGAGCGGGCGCAGTTCATCATGCGCAGCCTGCTTCAGCGGGCAGGGTCCCAGTCGGTGGGGGTGCCGATGGTGACGACCACCGATTACGTGAACACGATCCCGGCGGACCAGGAAGCGCCGTTCCCGGGCAACGAGGAGTTCGAGCGCCGGTACCGGGCGTACATGCGCTGGAACGCGGCGGTGATGGTGCACCGGGCACAGCGCTCCGACATCGGGGTGGGCGGGCACATCTCCACCTACGCCGGGGCGGCGACCCTGTACGAGGTCGGCTTCAACCATTTCTTCCGCGGCAAGGACCACCCCTCCGGCGGGGACCAGGTCTTCTTCCAGGGACACGCGTCCCCTGGCATGTACGCCAGGGCGTTCATGGAAGGCCGGCTCACGGAGCAGGACCTGGACGGGTTCCGGCAGGAAAAGTCCAAACAGGGCCACGCCCTCTC